>JAUWCR010000142.1 GCA_030609215.1 Actinomycetes bacterium
TCTACTACCTGTTTCTTAAATTCATCACTAAAGCTTCTTCTTACTCTCATTTGATGAGACCTCCTATCTCTTGACTTTTCTGTCTCATCAGCTATTCTATCTTTTAGTTAATACTGTGTCTAACTGTAGGGGTTCACCCCAGTAATAGGATACCTTAACAGGACTTTATATAAAAGTAAAATTTAAAAACAAGTCAATTGTAATGCTATGGCTGGTTTGTAATATGAATAATATTATCTATAATTATATATAATTAGCTGATTAGAAATTTAGAAATGCCATTAAAAAAAGAAAAAATAGTAATTGTATCAAACAGAGTCCCCTATAACATAACCAAAAGCGATGGTGAGATAAAATATAAAAAAAGTGTGGGGGGCCTGGTTGCTGCACTTGATCCTATACTTTTCAAAAATGGTGGTCTGTGGATTGGATGGGACGGTAATATTGGTTATGATAAAGATTTTAAGAAAAAGATCAGGGTAGGGAACGAAGATCATGGTTACAGTTTAAAATTTGTAAGCTTATCAGCAAAGGAGTTAAGAGATTATTATCACGGTTTTTCAAATAGATCTCTTTGGCCCCTATTTCATGGTTTCATATTCCAAAGCTACTTTGATCTAAATTACTGGAAATCTTATCAATCAGTAAATAATAAATTTGCTGACAGTATAATGGAAGAAATCTCGGGTAAGGAATTGGTATGGATCCAGGATTATCACCTTACTTTAGTACCAAGAAAGCTTAGAAAGATTAATCCAGATTTAAAGTTACTCTTTTTCCTCCATATCCCTTTTCCTAATTATGAGATCTTCAGAGTACTACCCTGGGATAAAAAAATACTAAAAGGACTTTTAGGTTGTGACCTTATCGGTTTTCAGACCCTGAGAGATGCTACAAATTTTTTAGAGTGCTGTAAAAATATATTAAATATAAAAGTTAATTTTAAAGATAAAACAGTGTACCTAGAGAACAGGATTATAGATGTTAAAAATCTGCCTATAAGCATAGATTTTAAAATGTTTAATGACCTGGCAAGCAGCAAAGTAACTGAGAGATATCTAAAAAGTATAAAGAGACTTGGTACTGGTGTTAAGATAATAATAAGTGTTGAAAGACTGGATTATACTAAGGGAATAAAGGAGAGGCTCCTGGCAATAAATAGATTTTTTGAGAAGTATCCTGAATACAGGAAAAAAGTTGTCTTCCTCCAGATTTCTGTCCCCAGCAGAATCAAGATAAAAGAATACATAGCATTAAAAAGAGAAATTGATGAACTGGTAGGACAAATAAACGGGAGGTTTGGAGATGAATTGTGGTCTCCTATTAATTATTTATATAAAGCTCTGCCTCAATTAAAATTAGCGGCTCTGTATAAGATTTCAGATATATGCCTGGTAACTCCTTTGAGGGACGGGATGAACTTGATAGCAAAAGAATATGTTAGCTGCAAGGCTGAAGAAAGCGGAGTTTTAATCTTAAGTGAATTTGCTGGAGCTGTGGAAGAAATGGGAAAATACTCTATCCCAGTAAACCCTTATGATATTGAAGAAGTAGCAGACAGCATAAATGAAGCATTAAATATGCAGGGTAATACTAAAAAGATGCTAATATCAAAGTTAAGGAAAATTGTCCAAAAAAATGACATATATGCGTGGGCAAATAATTTTATAAATTATTCTAAAGGTATGTCCAGGGATTAGGTGTTATATTATTAAATATGTTAAAGAGCATTTAGAAGAGTTATTCAGCAAAATAAAGAGATTTAATCATATTTTTCTATTCCTTGATTATGATGGCACCCTTGTTGGGTTTAAAAAAAATCCAAAAGATGCAGTTCCTTCAATAAAAGTAAAAAGATTAATATCCAGGTTAGCTAATATTCCGAAAATTGTATTGACCATTGTATCAGGAAGGACCATATATAGCCTTCTAGACTTCTTTCAAGATCTGGATACAGAAACGATAAACTGGTCAGGTGTGCACGGAGGACAGATTAAATATGCAGGAAGTGAGATTTCAATACCGGCTAAAATAAAAAATGCACTACCTGGGATTGTAGGATTAAAAGAAAAAGTAACTAAAATTATCAATGATATTCCCTGCTATACCATAGAGGACAAAGGATTATCTTTTGCCCTGCATTATAGAAGGTGTAGAGATAAAGACTTGACTCATCTGAGAAAAATAAATTCAATTTTATTTGAATATATAAAAGATAGGCCTATAGAGCTAATGCAGATGAAGAAGGTAGTCGAGGTTAAACCAAAAGGAATTAACAAAGGCAATGCTGTGGGTACCATAAATAGAAAATACAAAAAAAATATTCCCTCATTAAATATATGTCTGGGGGATGATGTAACTGATGAATATTTATTTAAATCTAATACTTCTGGTATCAATATAAAAGTTGGAGAGAGTGAATATTTAGATTCAGAAGCAGAATATTATTTAAAAGATATAAAAGAAGTCCATCAGTTCCTAGGTATGCTTTATAATGTTTTAAAGTAGATTTGTGAGTAGTTTTATGAGAAAGTAATAAAAGATATATTATTAATACCCTTCTTTTAAATCACAATTTTTTTTAAACCTCAAATTCTCAATGCTAAACTCATACTGGATTACTATTTTCTTATGGTATATAGAGATATAATCAAAAGTTGCGGATTTTAAATAGAAAAGGAGCATATCCTCCTGTAAAATATTATCAATTTGGTAAAAAAAGATAGGGCTTCACGAAATTAAAAATTCGGAAGGAAACTTTTAACAAATCGAATTTTATTAGATTCTTTGACAAACGAGGAGAAATAGGCAACAGCTAAAACTGTAATATGGGAGATAGTGCAAAGATTTGCCGTAGCGGTTAGACATATAACAGAAGGCTTTTGCATAAGGATTGCCAGCAGTCTGGAAAATACCCGCTCACTACTGCTTCTTTTGTTAAAGTCTCTCTTAAAAGACCGAGACCCGTAATCAATACTGCTTCTTATTCCAAATCTACCCTTAAGTACCTGTAGCAGCCGGAACCGTATACAAACCAGGGATGAAACCAGGGACAATATACAGCTTAAGGTAGTGGCAACTTTGGGTCAAACAAGAGTGTGGGTATTTTTTAGAGAGGACAAAGCTCCATTTTTTGTTATAGTAATTGAGGTCTTTGGATATTAGGTTTTAAAAAATTACTTGAATTTAAAAGTAAAAAAGATAAAATAAACTAACTTGCTTGTGGTATAAAAACAGGTATTTGAATTGTTCAGGGCGGATGGCGGAGCCGGTACGCCTAGCGTATACCTTAAAAATCTAGAAGATGTAGAACCAGATTTAACAGATAATAGAGAAAACACAATTAATGTAGATCTTACCTTCAGAAAGAAAATCAAAGTTATTTAAGTAGCGAAAGCTCGGTATAATGCCGGGCTTTTTACATTTGATAAAGACTTTGATAGGGAGTTTTATAGTAATGATAGCTTAAGAGATAGGTTATAAAAAATTAGTTTTATTTTGAAAATTATCTACTAATTTATAATTTTATGAAAAATAGAGAAAAAATAAGTAAAAAACATGGAATACCTTCAAACAACTTCAACGGCTGCTCAAACAATAAAGAATATAATTCTATCCCATCAGATAGATTTTATACTGAAAAAGAAGAGGTAACCTTAAGGTTTTATCAAACGCCAAAAGCTCTTTTTAAAAACCCTAAATATAAAGGTCTTTCTCTTGGACCAAAACTTATGTATTCAATATTAAGGGATAGGCTTGATATGTCCATAAAAAACAACTGGAAAGATGAAAAAGGTTATATATATTTAATTTTTAGCATAGAAGAGCTTGCTGGCCTTCTAGAAATAGATAGAAAAGCTGTCATGCGATATAAGAAATTATTAGTTGACCATAAACTTATAATTGATAAAAGGTTAGGTCAAGGTAGATCCAACAGGATTTATGTATTGAAACCAGAATTATGGTACAGTCAGAAGTCCCAAAAAGGGACTTCAAGAAGTCCTAAAATAGTACTTCCAGAAGTCCATAATAGGGACACTAATGATACTGATACTAATGAAACTAATTTAAGTAACGTTAATAGGACCGGTAGTAAAGAGATTGTGGGGAAATCTAGAGAGGATATAAAAGAAAAAACAGAAGAAAATGAAGAGGATATTAACGATATCAGGAGAGAAATACAAGAATCCTTAAAAGATGAGAGAAAATGTAACTTTACAAAACCTAAAGACTTTGAAAAGGACAAAAACACTGATTCAAAAGGAAAATATTCCAAAAATAGTAAAGTAGAGGAATATTCTGAACAAAGGAGATATAGGTTTAGAGAAAAAGAGCAACTGGCTAAAGAAATAGCAGAAGAGCTTAATGACGATCACAGCTTAGGAGCATTCCGTGCTATAGTTGATAAAATATCGGAGCAAAAGATAAGAATATTTTTAAGTATAATCAAGGATACTTATCTA
>JAUWCR010000068.1 GCA_030609215.1 Actinomycetes bacterium
ATACTTACGGGAATTTAATTGTAGAAATACCAAAAGAATATTCCAAATTTTAAGAAAATTAAATTTTGCTGCTGTTGTTGAACTTTAAAGTAACACTTTTAATTTAACCAATTCTTTCAAAAATTGGTTCGAAATTTCACACCTTGGGGCAGCCACCTGCTACTTTCATCGGCTGGCTCTACACCAACAAACGGGCAACCCATCCTAACAACATAAAGCCTTTACTCTCAGTCTGTAGTTTTCAAAGTTTCGGGTTACATATTAGTCTTACTTCGACATCATTTACTCTCCTGTCCAATACTTTTAAACCCCAGAAATTTTTATTATTTAATAATCAATATTCTATCGCCTTCATTTAAACCTGATATTATCTCTATATAGCTGAAGTCCGAGATACCAATTTCAACATATGTTTTTTCAATTGTTTCGTCACCAGTTATTTTATAAACATAGTTCTCATCACCTTCACTATAAACATAATCAATAGGAACTACCAGTATATTTTCTCCGCCTGAGGTTATAATCTCTATTTCTGCATTAAGACCATAGATATTTTCTATTTCCAGACCCTGTAGATCTGTAATTTCTATAAATATCTCATAGAAAGTACCTGCACCTGTTGTTATTGGGATCTTCCCTATTCTAAATATACTTCCCTTTGCGATGTTATCAGGATAAGCGTCAAAATATATGTTGACTTCCATATCTTCTTTAATTTTATTCTTATCTACTTCAGGAAGATCTGCTCTTATAATAATTGAGTTAAAGTCAATTATTTCAATAATTTCCTGGTTTGCGTTTACCCCGTAACTTTCCCTTGCAGAAATACTTGTTATGAGGCAATCATAGGGAGCTACTATTTCCAGCTCATCTGTAAACTGCTCTAATCTATCCTCGTATTCTTTCTGTAAATCATTTAACTCATCTTCTTTTTGGCTTAAATCAAAATCAGCCTGTGCTTTCTGTTCTTCAAGTGTTAAAAGCTGCTGTTTAAATACTAATTCATCCGGTTTCCTTCCCTTGCTTTCGTGATAGTAGTTATACTCGGCAAGCTCTATTTCAATTTCAATATGTTTATATGTATAATGATGTTTTAAAAGCTCATATTCATACAAGTCTCTTGCATCTTCAATGGACGATTGAAGTTCCTCCAATTCTTCCAAAAGCATTTCATCATCCAGTTCAGCCAGCTTTTCACCTTCCAGGACTATATCGCCTTCATCTACAATAAATAACAATTCACCGCTAATTTCAAAGGAAAGTGAGTCCGTAGTTTCAGCCAGTGCCCTTCCGGTAAGGTTAATTTTACTTGCCATATCCTGCTTTTCTACGATAGCTTCTATGTATTTGCTTTCATCTTCAGCGGCTCCTGCTGCGGCAGCATCATCCTTATTGCATGCCGGAAGAAATAAGATGCTTGTGATAGATAACAATAAGATCAGAGCAGTAAATATAGATGTGGCTATAGTCTTTGTTTTAATTTTTTCCATTTACAATTCTCCCATCTTTTAGATTTAATATTTCATCACATATTTCGCTAATTGAAGTGTCGTGAGTGACTATAATTACTTTTTTTCCTTCATCTGCAAGCTTTCTTAAGATATCTATAATTTCTTTTCCGGTATTTGAGTCAATGTTACCTGTTGGCTCATCAGCCAGTATAATATCCGGATTATTTATAAGAGCTCTGGCAATCGCTATTCTTTGCTGTTCTCCACCACTTAGTTTATTGGGCCTTTGTTTTAGGAGCTTTCCGCTTATACCGAATCTATCAAGTAATTCTATTGCCGATTTTTTCCCTTCATCCATTTTTGTTTTTATCAGCTCAAGAGGCAGTAGTACATTTTCAAGTGCAGTAAGGCTTGGTATTAGATTAAAGAACTGAAATACAAAACCAATCGTATTTCGCCTGTAGGCTACTATTTGTTTTTCATTTAGCTTGTTTAATAGTATATCCTCTACATATATCTCTCCGGATGTTGGCACATCAAGAGAGCCAATAAGGTTTAGGAGGGTAGACTTACCACAGCCGCTTTTACCTAAAACGGCTGTCATTTTACCCTTTTTAAAACAGCAGGTAATATCATCCAGAGCTTTTATGATATTATCACCTGACCTGAAGTGTTTTGATACATTTTTTAGATGTATAATTGTGTCATTATTTATTTCACCAGGCATTTTTTCTCCTTTTAATACTTTTTAAAATAAGTCTATTTAAAATATCGCATTTTTTACTCAAACCTTATAACATCAGCCGGTCTTAATCTTGATATAGATATAGCAGGTATAGCTGTACCTGCCAGACATACAAGAATTGATGCAAGCGAAGCATATAATATGGTCTTATAATCCATAGAAGTCTGCCAGTTGGCCATTATACTGGGGGCCGCAATTTGCTGCATGTCCCAATCGTACATTGCTGCCTGTCCTGCACCGGTGTCAGCTACTTTTAGTATTAAATTGTTAATTAAAAAGTTATTAGTCAGTGATATAAGAATCAATCCGACCAGTAGTGCAATTGTGCAGATAGTAAGACTCTCAATTAAAAATTGCTTGATGATGCCTGAATTGGAAAAACCAATGGCTTTCAAGGTCCCGATTTCTCTGGCTCTTCCCCTGACACTTACAAACATTGAAGAAAGCACAATAATAAATCCTGCCCCAAATGCACTGAACAGGCCGATAAGCGATATGCCTTTTACTGTCTCTATGGAGGATACAGTAGTTTCAAATTGCGCGGTATTACTTGATATTATAAGCTTCTCCCCAAAACCTGATTCCTCAATAGTTGCTTTTGCTTCCTCAAGGGCAATATTTACATTATCATAAGAATCTGCTGTAAATACTGCTATAGTTAACGCATCATCCTCCAATGACAAAAGTGTTCTTGAGGTTTTTATGGGTATATAAATATTGTCAAGGCCTGCCATCTTTATCTCGCGACCTGTAGGCTCTTCCTTCAAAGATACATTTTCAAAGATTCCATTAATGTGTATTGTCCACCCATTTACAACTATGCTTGATCCTATAGTTAAGTTATTAGCATCTGCAAAATCATTTGATACTACACAAATATTTTTTTCTACATCATATTCTTCAAAATATTCCCCTTCAATAAGCTCCAGTCTTCCAGTTTCAAAGTCAACGATATTTCCTAAATTGCTTACACCAATAATTGGAAACTCCCAGTATATTCTTTCAAAAATGTCCTTTTTATCATTTTCACTAATAACTGTTTCCCCTTTACCACCTTTTTTAAAATCCGTAAATTTACCCTGTTCTTCCCACAACAGCCGTAGTGGTGATATCAGGTCCTCCGACTGGAAAGTACCAGTAACTGTTTTTTCAGCACTTAGAATATGCTGGTCTGCCAGTATTTCACCAGCCACATTTTCACTAAAGGAATATGGGGCCTCGCTATATTGTTCAGAACCTTTTGTCTCTTTAAAAAATTCTTTTAAATATTCTTCGCTTACTTGCAGGGTTAGTTTTGTTCCCAGAGTCTGCTTTGCATACTCAATTTGTGAATTTGACAGTACATATACATTTATCATCAAGATACCCAGCATGAAACAAATCGTGAGCACTGTCATAAGTGCAATATTCTTACCTTTGTTTCTGAAAACATTTTTTATTATTCTTATAATTGAGTTCATTCATTATTCCCTTCATAATATTTACTATTACAGGCACAGTATTCGGTATATATAAACGAAATAGCCTAACAAAACGTTAGGCATTATTATAGTATTACAGAAAGATATTAAGTTTTTTTTAAGAAAATGTAAATTATTTGTAAGGAATTTCCAGAGTGAAAGTATTTTTATTTATTAATAATTTTAAATAGCTTGTATCGAAAATCTTAATGATACTTTTACTTTAAAATTCAGCTATAATTAATAATAAAGGAAAGGGAATTATCCTCGTTGATCAAGAGTTCAGTTGAGTTAAATTGTGATGATCTCTTAGTAATAACAAGCGATTATGAAGGCGAAGAAAATTTTAATAGCAAAAAGATAATCTTTAAACCGGTGTGGAAATGGATTATTGAGGCCTCATAATGCTCTGAAAGATGTTAAGAGTTTATTTAAAATGATAGTGGAAAATCAAAAAATGAAGGTAAGAAAGTTTTCCCCTGCAGACCTTAAGCACATTGTAGAAATTGAGCGCAGTTCATTTGCCATTGATGCATTCTCAAAATTTACATTTATGAACTTTTATTATAAGCGGAAATGTTTGTTCATTATAGCAGAGGTATTAGGAGTAATTTCTGGATATATGACTACATGTATTGCTAATGAAAAAGGGCATGTCGTCTCTATTGCAGTTAGCCCATCCCACAGATGTAAAGGGATTGGAAAAGCTCTGGTAAACTACACCCTTGATCACCTGAAGAAATCAAGTATTAAGATACTGGAATTAGAAGTAAGAACAACGAATTTAAAAGGTATTGGTTTCTGGAAAAAAATGGGATTTTATCCTTTAAATATCATTTCTCATTATTACCACGATGGCACAGCTGCTCTAAAGATGAGAAAATTATTGTGATTGATTTAGATATTTCCTGTTAACTTATATAAAAACATGGTTATTCCTGTGAAAGTTGCCACCTATTCCATTTTCAGTTTAAAAAGTGGCAACTTTGGGCAGGAATACCTGGCAGGTTTGAGGCGTAGTCTACAGATGTTGATACCTTCTTAAAAATTATTTGAAAATAATAGTATTACCTCAATAGAAGTGTTACAAAATATAAAGTAATACTTGAAAATTAGTATTACTTTTATTATAATGTAATATATTAATATTTGAAATGGAGGCGATATAATGCCAAGGATAACCTCAAAAGGGCAGGTGACTATTCCAAAGAAAATAAGAGACCAGTTTGAAATAAAACCACATGATATTGGCGAATTTATAGTAAAGGAAGGAAGTATTATTTTTACTGTAAAGAAGGGGACCATACTGGATGCTATTACTAAAAAAACAAATAAAAAAATTGATTTTAAAAAGGTAAGAGAATTAATGGAAGAAGATATTGCCAAAGATGTTGTCAGGAAGATGAAATGATTTTTTTAGATACTAATATTTTTTTAAGATATTTTGAAAGAGAAGATGAATTAATATATAAAAAGGTTGAAAAGCTATTTTTAGAAATAGTTCAAGGTAATATTATAGGTATTTCCAATGCATTAATAATTGCTGAAGTGATCTGGGTGCTAAAAAAATTTTATAATTGGGATAAAGAAGAAATATGTAATAATATTGAATTAATTTTAAAAACTCCTAATATCAGGTTTAGGGAAAGATCCATTATTATTGAGGCTATTAATCTTTACAGAGATAAAAATATTAATTTTATTGATGCCTATAATTATTCTTATATGAAAGCCAATGGCATTAACGAAATATACTCATTTGATAAAGACTTTGAAAAGCTGGAGGATATAAAAAGACTGGAACCTTAAGGAATAATTGTTTTTTCATAGTTATAATAATTCCCCAAGAATTAACTCTGAGACACTCATTATTATTGCTTTAATAATATATTTTGTTTTAGCCTGTTAGTAGTCCTTACCAGTGGTAACAGGGAAGTAAAATTAAATCTCTCTGCCAATAGAGAATGCTTTTCCCAGTCTTTTCCCGGTACTTAAATAATTGCGAGTGGCTGGATCAAAAAGAAATGGTTTTAATTTACCAATATCCGGAAGGCCAGTTGGGCCAATCATTGATTTCTCCACTTTTACATCCAGGATTTCCCCAATGAATTGAGTATGCAGCCCTATTTCAATTGTCTTAAGTAATCTGCATTCCACTACAAAAGGAAATTGTTTTCCATAAGGAGCATCAACCAGATCACTTTTTACTGGAGTAATGTTTGTTCTTACAAATTTATCTTCGTTCCTTCCAGATACAATACCGTAATAATCAGCTTCCTTTACCATATTTTCAGAAAGTATATTTATAGTGAAAGCTTTCCTTTGCTTTATATTACCATGAGAATAAGTTGCCTTTCTAAGAGAAACTGCTACACATGGAGGAATGGAGCAGCAAATTCCTCCCCAGGCAGCAGCCATCAAATTCGGTCTTTCCTGGCTATCATAAGTTCCTATAATAAGAACCGGAGTAGGATAAATAATGGTCTTGGCTCCTAGTGATTTTTTCATAATTTTCCTTTCTATTTTATTAATGTGCTAATCAAATTATTTTGCTTTCTGTGTCACTTACTCTATTATCAGGTGGAATTTAGCGTTATTTTTATTGAGCAATTCCTTCTCTTCTCTTGCAACAGTAATTAATAATGCCACACTTTAAATTTATTTTGACATTGCATTTCAAATTATATATATTTAACTCCAGTATTTATAGTGTTTAATTTAAAAATAATTACTTTTAAGTAAGAATGATAAGAGTAATTCATATTTCAAAAAGTTCTCAATATTGGCATTAATAGTTGAGATTAAAAGGGAAGTTCGTAGAAGCGAACGCGGTCCCGCCGCTGTGAACGGGTACGAAATCTGCATGTATGCCACTGTTCTTATTAATAAGAATGGGAAGGCGCAGAAATTAGGATGATCCGTAAGTCAGAAGACCTGCTTTTTGATGTAAATCACATTTCTTCGTGGAAAAAGAAAGGATTAGATAAGCTGGGTATAATCCTTAATACATAACACTGTTGAATGTATTAAGGGTTTTTTGTTTTATTGGGTAAAAAGTAAATGGAGAGTGAAAAAGATGGATAAAATTCAGGAAACGGTATCAAAAATAGGATCGCTGGATTCGGACCGGATGCAAAAAGCACAGGCTAAACTTGATAATCTCACCAAACCCCTGGGCAGCCTTGGTCGCCTTGAAGAACTGGCAAAGCAAATTGTAGGTATAACAGGAGATATAAATTCTAAATTAAATAAAAAAACAATAATAGTGATGGCTTCTGA
>JAUWCR010000019.1 GCA_030609215.1 Actinomycetes bacterium
ATATTTTAAAAGATAAGGAAAAGGAATTAAGCTTATTTAAAGAAATTGAATAGAGACAGGCTGTTGTTTTTAAAATATATTCGCAGCTAAAAAAATGGTTTGTTCTTAAGAAGCTATGGTTGATAAATTAAGAAGTAATGATATTTTAAATTATAAATTTTATAAGAGAAATACTTCAATAGTTGCGAAGGAACTTCTGGGCAAAATACTGATAAAGACTAAATATAATAAAACAATTGGCGGGTTAATAGTAGAGACAGAAGCTTATTATGGTATGGATGATCCAGCCAGTCATGCTTCAAGAGGGCTTACACCGAGGGCAAAAATAATGTTTGGCAGGCCAGGCATTGCTTATGTTTATCTATGTTATGGAATGTATTATTTATTAAATGTTGTAACTGAAACTAAAGACAGTCCAGGGGCCGTATTAATTAGGGCAGTTGAGCCTATTTATGGGATTAATATAATGGTAAGGAGGAGAGGGATTAAAGAGAAGGAAAAATTGGCAAATGGGCCTGGTAAATTAACTATAGCTCTGGGAGTAAATAGTAGTGATAATAGAAAAGATTTTACTAAAATTAAAAGTAAACTATGTATTTATAATAATAAGATTTTAAATAGGCATATAAAGATATCTGTTTCAAAAAGAATAGGAATAACAAATGGCAGGGATAAGAAGCTGCGATATTTTATTGAGGACAGTAAATTTGTATCTAATTATTGATTAAATTACCTATCAAATAAGCAATTATGTTTATTCATAGTGCTCGGTACATAACTTCGATTAGTAGCTATAATGCCATCAGACGCAAAAAAGGGCTATTTAGGGAACGCAAATAAATATTTAATATTGTGTGCTATAAAGCGTTTAAACCTGGCCCAGAAGTAATTGGCTGAACTGATAGATTTCAAACAGCGAAGCATATGCAATAATTTTGATATCATGTTATAATAAATTTAAAATGAGCTGTCATAAAATTCTTCAGGCAAAAGGATATCGTTTGACTCCACAGCGGGTGCTGGTTATTGAAGCCCTTCATCATGCTGGTGGACATATCAGCGCTGAGGAAATTTATAAACAGTTACACAAGCGCTGCCCTTATAGTAATATCTCTACTGTCTATCGCACCCTAGAATTATTAAAGAAGCTTAAATTAGTCACTGAAACCGATTTTGGCGAAGGGCGTGTTAGCTACCATGTTGCCGAGAAAGGGCATCACCATCATCTTGTTTGCCGCACTTGTGGCAAGGTAACAAATTTAGACGAATCTGTATTGTATCCACTAAGAGATACCTTGCTTCGTGATTATGATTTTGATGCTGACTTGAGGCACTTAGCTATATCAGGGAAGTGCGATGAGTGCCGCAAGAAAGGTGAGCCATCTTAGTTGTGAGGCATTAACTGCAAGAAGCAGTAACCAGGATTGCTGATGCCAGCAAAGTGATCTTAAGAAAGCACGAATCTTTGGTGAAAAGGCCAAGTTAAGTCCGATGAAATGTGTCTTACTAAGATGTATCAGCCTACTGAAGGTGATGGACCAATTCTGGAGGGTATTGCTTATATGATTATTGGTGGCGCCCCTCTTTGGGGAAAGGAGGGTTTCCCAGGGCAAGGTTTGTCAGATAGATTTTGAGAAATCCAGGGTGTAACTGAAAAGGTTAAAATTTTTTAAAAAGTTGTTGCAATTATTTGCAAATGCAATTATTATTAACGAAAAATTAGAAGAAGATTCGGCTTATAAGAAGAAAAAATTAACAGGAGGTGTTCCATGATTAAAAGAATTTTGAAATCGTCTATCCTAGTAGTGCTGGCCACCGTTTTATTTGTGGGTGCGGCATTAATCACTGGATGTGCCAGTGAAAGTCTTGCTCCAACTTCAGAGACCACTACCGGGGAAGCGTCAATAGTCAGCGATTATCCTGGTTTAACGTCGCTAGTTGACTTTGTTGGTGAAGAAAATTTGTCGGTGATGAATCTAGTAGGATTCAAAGCTGCAGACAGAGCTATGAAGGAATTGGGTTTCGAGAAGAGCGATCCTAATGTCTTGGCGCTAACAGATGCAGGATATATAGCCAAAATCGGAGAATATACTACAGAAAAAGCCCTTGACGGGGTGGTAATGACTAGTGGCCTTTCACGAGGTAAGGGGAATTTGGCAAATCTGCACAAAGCATATAATTACCCGTTATGGTTTGCTTTCTTCGATAAGACAAGCAAGGATTGCGTTTATCTTGAACCTGAGAGCGAAAGTCTTAAGGATTACTTAGATAGAGAGAAAACAGATAGAGATGCCGCTTTGAGGGATTTCATGAAGCTTAAAGATGAGGAAATCTTTGCAATGATTGCTAAAGAAAATATTGATGCCGATAGGCTGCTCGATAATCCCGAAGCATGGCAAGAGAAGATGCTCGCCAAGGTATTTGGTGGAAATGAATTTAGCATATTTACCATATCTAATCTCTGGGCTATGGGTTTGCCCAATGACTTTCTTAAGGTAGCTGAGCTTCATGACCATATCTGTCCTGGGCTAACCAGTGGCTATTTAATAGCTGAGTATGTAATAAAACATTTCCCTGCTTCGGATCCCAGAAATGAATATATCGTCATAGCAATCCCGCCCTGGTGTAAGGATGATGCCTTGATCCAGATTTTTGAGACTAACGTAGGGCATAAGCGACTCTTTGTAAAGTGGTTGACCAAGGAACAAAAGGAAGCGCTTCCTGAGGAAGCTAAGAATGTCGCCAACATCTTCATCAACACGAAAACTAATAAGGGAATTGTGGTTGGCTTTGATTGGGATAAGGCATTTGAAGAGGCTGAACTTCCCAGTGAATGGCTAAAGGATTTTGAAACTTGGCACTGGTGGAACCTAAGGCTAAAAATGGATATATGTATGATGGATCACCTGGATAACCCAGAAGCTCTTATCTTCACCATAAAAGAGTTCACCACTACGCCTGAACAAATTGAAAAGCTCAAATCTGCTGGGGTAAATCCTCTGGTTGAGCTTGGCATTATGAAACCTTAGGGGAAAATTTTTTAAAAGGTGAGGCAAAAGGTTTGACACTGCTGATGAAAGATGATATATTTTTGCAATAAATTGTAATAGATAGTAGTTGCAATAAATTATTAGAAAGGAGATCGAGGAAATGTGTGCACCGGTTAGTATAGTTACTGGAGGGACAGTTAGTGGTTGTACTGGAGTTTGTCAAGTGATGCCTCAGATTTTTGCTTCACTGGGCATCGTGGGTGTTTTAATCTGGAACTTCAGAGACTTAATAAGAAAGCGACTGAGCTTTAGAAAAACTAGCGCCTAATAGAAATCTACTTGCACTGAGTTAGTAATAGTGGAGACACCAAGCTTTATTTTATGGGGCGTTGTAGTTTTTACGGGGATGAAATGTTTAAGATATTTCAATATCTAACTTTGCAAATTGAACCTACTAGCGCCTGCAACTTGGATTGCCAGATATGTATGAGGCTCAATCTCGGAAGACCTATCAAATTTCTCTCATTTGATAACTTTAAGAAGATACTCAACTCAGGCAATTTCCGCTATGTTGGTTTACATGGCTGGGGCGAGCCTCTGCTAAACCGACAATTGTTTGAGATGGTAAAGTATGCTGAATCAAAGGGTGTATCTACCAACCTTACCACTAACGGGACTTTAGTTCGGCAAAACATAGATAATATTTTGAGCAGTGGCTTAAGGGAGATCGCTTTTGGAATATATGATAAAGATCTTTTTTCACATAGTTTGCCACAGATTGAGGAGCTGACAGTCGAAAGAGATAAGCATCATTCCAAAACCCCAAAAACGTATCTTGATATAACTATTTATCAAGGGAATTTGTCACAGATTCTGAGTTTAATCAAACTCGCCTCTGAAATAAGGATAGATTCGGTAATATTACATCGCCTCTTCAACATATACAAAGTAGATAGTTCGGTAAAATGTCTTTCGAATGTCGAGGAGAATGAATTATTCACTAAAGTTAAAAGGCTGGTGAAAAAACTAAAACTTAAACTATATATACCCCCTGAGCATACTTTTCCCTGTCGAATTGTTAATCGCAGCATTTTCGTTACCGCGGAGGGCAATGTTACTCCTTGTTGCTATCTCCCCGAATTTTCCCTGGGTAATGCGCTCGAGCAAGGGGTAGAAAGAACCATGAGGTCAGAAGGATACACCAGCTTTGTTAAGAATATGAAGAATTATCCAATATGCAATAAATGTAGGTGGTGAACTAATGAAGAGAAAATCTTATTTTACTCTGTGTGAATGGACGATAATAGTTTCTTTGGCTATAGTCAGTGCCTTAATAAATACTTACATACCCATAAAAAGCATCATAGGGCATTTTGATATCCCCGGGCCGGCAGCGGGGATGGCTTTACTTGGTGGAGCCATCTTTGTGTTATGGATATCTCTGGCTCACCAAATCACTAGGAAGAAATATAGTGGAATTATCACTTCCGTCATTATAGCTTCCATTTGCTTATTCATACATCCCTGGTATGGAGTTATATCGCCGTCATGGTTTAGCCTCTATGGCATTGTTGGGCTTGGCTGCATGGGTGTGATTATTGAGCTAATGTCTAGGTCTTATTGGCGGAGAATAATCGGCGGGGGAGTAGGAAATTTGTCCTGTCTCCTAATAACATGGATAGCCATTGGATTTCATACTGGCACATGGGTGTCAATGAAATGGGCACCATTTCTTATCCTTGGTGCTATTATTTCAGGCAGCATCGGGGTATTGGCAGCACAAGGTATTACTAGAATAGTCTGGGCGAGACATCCCGATTAAGAAATTGTGAAAGTAGAAGTATCCTCCACCCCCATACTTTTTACAAAAAAAAGTTACAATGTTAATTTAACTTGGCTAAAGCCTTGAGCGTACCCAACTTCTATTGAAAACTATTTTTCTCGGCTTTTGGTTAGTAAAAATATCAATAGATATATTAAATAAAGGAATTCGCTCCCACTTAGCTAGGGCGGCAAGCGAAATTTCGAAGATGGTGTGGCAAGGCTTGTATTTTGGAGGAAAATAAATATTCTATCCCACAAGAAATACAAAAGAAGTTTGGACAGTATGAAGATCTAATTAAAGATATGAAAGAAGTAAATAAGAAATTGATTGAGTACAGAAAAATATTTAAGATTTGCTAATTTATTATTAGCAGTTAAAATGTAATATTAATATATTATTATTCTTGGAAGGTAAAGATGATTGATATTAAAAAGTTACGGCGAGTGTCATATATGTCAAAAAGGATGTATGTAATTAGAGATATGTGTGAACGTAAAAATTTTGATATTAAATATTTGTTTGGGCTTTTTAATTACTATAGTGAGAAAAATAAAGGCGATAGCTTCTTTGAAAGAATATTTAGAAAAGCTTCTTTTACGGGTACGCTTAAGGAAAACTTTGATAAATTCAACTCCAGTATAGATGACCTGGTAAAAAATCTAAAAGTTGGCAAAGAAGAATATATTTCAAAAAAATATGAGGAAGTAGATAAATTGTTAAATAATTTGGTTATTAATTTAGAGGAACAATTAGGTGTTGAAAGGGAAGTGGATAAAGATACTGTCCGTGGATATTTAGATGAAAATTTAAAACAGTTGATAGAAAGCAGTCTTAAGGGGCTTTGATAGTGCCTATATTATCAATTTCTGTTTACTATTGTTCGGAGATTTTATATATTTCTTTATATTGCTGGTTCTCTTCATAGGTTACTTCTCCATAAAAAGGCGGGATATCAGATTTTTCAAGTTCAGCGGCAATTTTATATGTTCCTGATTTGATATCAATTTCTGTTTTAGATTCAGCTTCTAATTTTGCGATCTTATATTCCGGGCCTTTAAAATAAATAATTAGATTATAGGGTGTGGTATTTTCAATATGCAATCTACTTTGCTCAGGGATAGAAATAGATTTGTAAGGTATTGATTGAATAATTTCAGTATGATCTGAGTCAGCAACCAGCTTTATTTTACTATCAACAATAAATGGAGTTAATTGTTCTTCCATATCAGAATTCAAATCAACTATAGTATCATAAATAAATAGTGCCTTAGAATAGTCACTATCATTATAAAAATCGTAACCAATATTTTTTAGGGTACTGGTTGGAGTATTGGAAAATATTGTTCTTTTTTGGTTATTAAAGATATAGCTATTTTGTTTCTGGATTTCTTTATCTAGGTCCAGTATCCTTAAGAATTCTTTTATGCTATTTTCATAATCTTTATTTTCATTCAGTTCCAGTGATTCACTTATATATGTTTTAAATAACAAGAGATTTGCTTCTTTAGAAGTATCATTTTCGGGGTAGTTGTCGATTATATTGTTTAAGGCTTCTATTGTTTCGTTCCAGTTCTTGTTTTTATAAAAACTTAAAGCTGCATTATATAAATATTCTGGAATTTTGTAAGTAGAAATAAAAGCTTCGTTTGTATCTGGAAATTGCTCTATTATTTCGTTTAAAATTTCTATTGCTTTTAAGTAGTTTTGTCCTGATTTTTCATAGTTTTTTTCATCATAAGAATTTTCTGCAATTTTTGCATAACAGTCAGTAAAAATTTTCTTTATCTCAAGGTCCTGGGGCTGGATTATTTCTTCATTAATTGCCTTGCTGAAATAGGAGATAGATTCCTCATAATCATTGTTTGAATAATAAGCAAGTGATATATTTCTTAAAGCTTCATTATATATTTTACTATTTGGATATTTATTTAAAATAATCTTATATTTATCAATTGATTCAGTGTAGTCTTTATTTTCATAACATTGTCTGGCGTCTTGGTATATTGCCGAAGGACCAAAAATGGTAGGCATGATGATGCCTGCAGTAAAAATAATAAAAAAAATTATAAATATAAATCCAGCAGTTATTTTTTTTACAAAATTGAAAATAGCCAGAATCAAACTTATTACAACTACCGGTATGCTAATAAATGGTAAATAGTCCCAGAACATTCCTTCGTCAGTATAAAATAGATATCCTGAACCAATAGTAATAAGTATAAATATAACCATAAAAAAAATAGAGCCAGGTCCTAGTCTATTTCTTCTTCTATATGGATACATCAACTATACTCCATTACGTAAGTGTCCCAGTATTTATTATCATAAAGATGGTTTTTCTTAAGAATTTTTATTAATTTAAATCCCGCATTTTTATAGGCTTTAATAGCTCTGTTATTATATTCATATACATTAAGATGTATATTGACAAGATTCAATTTATTTATTGCAAAATCAGTAATGCTATTAATAACATCTGAACCATATCCTTTATTCCAGTATTCCTTATTACCTATTACTATTCCAAGTTCACAGGTTTTACTGACCCAATCTATCCTATGAAGGCCGCAATTACCGATATATTTGTTTTTATCTTTAGCTATTATGGAAAAAACCATATCCTTATTTGAAAGTTGAATTGAATTAAACCATTGTAATTCTTCATCTATGGTAAGTTCTTTAAAATTATGGCTCAAGAATTTATTGACAGTAGGATCTTTTAACCAGGTTATAGATGCTTCCAGATCATATCTTTCCAGCTTCCTTAGGATGATTTTTTTACCAGATATATTTTTATCTAGAAAAAAAAAGCTTTGGGCTATCATTATATCTTGCTATATCTTATTATTTCTATCTTTGTTTTTTCCCATCAATTCTATAAAGGACTGTATAAAGTCAATTGGTACTGGAAATATAATGGTTGAGTTTTGCTCTGATGCTATCTCTCGAAGTGTTTGTAAAAATCTTAACTGTACTGATACAGGGTATTTGCTTAATACACGAGCAGCATTGGAAAGCTGCTCTGATGCCTGAAACTCTCCTTCAGCATTTATAATTTTAGCTCGTCTTTCTCTTTCAGCTTCAGCCTGCTTAGCAAATGCTCTTTGTATTGATTGTGGGAGCTCAACATCTTTTATTTCAACTGTGGATACTTTTACTCCCCACGGATCAGTCTGTTCGTCAATTATAATTTGGAGTTCTTTGTTTATTTTATCTCTTCTTGAGAGTAAATCATCTAATTCAGCCTGGCCCAGTATGCTTCTTAGCGTAGTTTGAGCAATTTGTGAAGTAGCAAGTACATAATTTTTTATAGCAATTACTGATTTTTCAGGGTTCATTACTTTAAAATACACAACAGCATTTACTTTTACTGGAACATTATCTTTGGTAATGACATCCTGTGGGGGAACATCTAAAGTGACAACTCGGAGATCAACCTTTATCATTTTATCCACAAAGGGAATTATAATAAATATCCCAGGACCTTTTGTGCTGCTCAGTCTCCCAAATCTAAATATTACGCCTCTTTCATATTCTTTTAGGATTTTTATGGCAGAAACTAGAATTATAATGACAACAACAACAGCGAGTATGATAATAATTAATGTTCCCATGGTAAGCATATGAGTCTCCCTTATTAATGTTTTTTTTATTATTTTATTATTGTAACACTTGTTCTTATTAAATAATAACTATAATTAAAATTAATTATAAAAATAGAAAATTTTCTTGGGCAAATAATAAAATTTCTATACTTCTTCTTTTTTTGTAAAAATAATTAAACAATCAATTTGATTTATTTTTACTTTTTGTCTTTTGTACAAATAAAGTAAGACCTTTTATTGAAACTATTTCAACCTGCTCGCCTTTGTTGATTTTTTTCTTATTTTTTGAGATTGCATTCCATATTTCTCCACCAATTTTTATTTGACCATCAGGGTTTAAGGTTTCTAGAGTTATTGCAGTTTCACCAATCATTCCAGATTTTCCTGTGACTGGTTTTCTTATATGAGTTTTATATACTGCTCTTGCTACGATGATCATAAAACCAGATACTACAATGGTTAAGCATATTATTAGTGTCTTTGCTATTTTAAGATAGGGAGCACTGGTATCAATGAGTAAAAATGAACCCATTAGCATAGATATTATTCCTAATATGGATAATATGCCTCCAAGATTTAATTTTATATCCAGTATAAATAAAATTATTGCTAAAATTATAAGACCAAGACCTGCATAATTTATAGGCAGGATACTAAAAGAATATAGACCCAGTATTATAAATAAAACACCTATAGCTCCTGATATTCCAAGTCCAGGTTGAGAAAATTCATAGATAATTCCAAATATTCCAATAATAAATAATAAGTATGCTATATTTGGGTTAGAAATTATATGTAGGAATTTAGAAATAAAACTCATTTCTATTTCTTCTGTAACTGCATTGCTGGTATTTAAAACAAAAGTATTTTTATGTTTATTTATAATCTTTCCATCAATCTTTTCCATAAGTTCTTTTAGATCAGATGAAATAAAATCTATTACTCCCAGTTCCAAAGCTTTATCTGCGGTAATGGAATCACTTTTTCTAACTGCTTTTTCAGCCCAATCAGCATTTCTGTTATGGAGGTCTGCAAGGCTTCTGATAAAAGATATGGAGTCATTCACTACCTTTTCCATCATTTCTTCAGATATTTGTTGTTCTCCTCCTAGATTAACAGGGTGTGCAGCGCCAATATTAGAACCAGGGACCATGACAGCAATATCACTCGCATATATTATAAATACACCTGCTGAAGCTGCTCTTGAACCAGCTGGGTAGACAAATACTATTACTGGGGTAGCAGTGTTTAAAATGTTTTTTATTATTTCTCTCATTGAAGTTTCTAATCCCCCAGGTGTATCCATAAGTATAATGAGTCCAGAACCATCTTCCTGTGATTTTTTCAGGCATTTACCCAGGTAATTTGCTGTGGAAGGGTCAATTATACCTTCTATATTACATGTATAGAAATGATTAATTTCAGTAGTAGCTTTATTTTCATCTGCGTAAATTTCATCAGTGAATGTTATTAAAAATAGTGATAGAAAAATTAAAAAAGCTAATAAGAATAAGATTCCCTTCATGTATTGATTTTTTTTATTTCTAATTGAATAAATTTTCATAATTAGACCATAAGTATTGGCAAGTTATTAAAATTATTAAACTTTAAGAGTTGTAAATACACCTCTTAAATAGTGCAGGTTATATTATACAATAAAAATAGAATATAATTACCAGTGTAAATAATGCTGTGCTTGGATAAAAAAAGTATTTGCAGGCGATTGGTCACATTTTTATTTTTATTGCATTAACCGGACAGGAGTTCTGGCAAAAACCGCATAATATGCATTTATCTTTATTAAAATTCAGCTTAAAATTAATTTTATCAAGGGTTAAAGCTTTTGTTATGCAGAGGGACGTGCAGAGACCGCAATGTATGCATTGATCTTTGTCCATAATTATATCTTTTGAAGCTTCCTGTATTGTTACGCCTTCTTTAGTAAGATATTCAATGCCTTTTTCAATCTGATTTTTATTTCCTTTAATCTCAATTAATATCTTACCTTCCATTTCTGTTGTTATCTCTGCTCGAAGTATATTAAATTCCAGGTCAAAATTTTTAACTAATTTATAGGTTATAGGCTTAGTAACAATATTTTCTGGAAATGTCAGAACTAATCTTCTTGTCTTCATTAAAGCTCCTCTTTACTGAGTATATCGAGACTGTTTAAGTCCTCGTCTAGTGGAAGCGAAGCAACACTTGATGTTAGATAAAAATTGCCGCTCCTTATCCATTCCTTTAAGACATTTGAAATTTCCCTTGCTTTGTAGTAACTGGATATAGAACCTGTTTGGACATCTTTCCCATTTATTTTTATACAGCCACTTCTTAGCTGTTTATAGTTTATTTTTCCATATGAC
>JAUWCR010000056.1 GCA_030609215.1 Actinomycetes bacterium
GCAGTATAATATCTACAGGCTATCATAAAATAGCAGGACAGCCCCATGCAGAAATAGAAGCTATAAATAATTCCTGTGGAGTAAATTTAAAAGGATCTACAATGTATGTAACTCTTGAACCATGCACAGTTTATGGTAAAACACCGCCCTGCGTAGATGAAATAATAAAACACAAATTTGGTGAAATTGTAATAGGATGCATCGATCCTAATCCAGAAGTAAATGGCAATGGAGTAAGGGCACTTAGAAAAGCTGGGTTAATAGTCAAAGAAGGGCTCATGGCAGATAAAATTTCTACTCAAAATGAAGTTTTTTTTAAACATATAAAAACAAAAATACCTTTTATCTGTTGTAAAATTGCATCAAGTATTGATGGGAAAATGGCTGCAAAAACTTCTGATTCAAAATGGATAACTTCAGAAAAATCAAGAAAAACAGTTCACAAACTGAGGAGAGAATACAACTGCATTCTAACAGGGATAAATACTATCCTTGCAGATGACCCGCTTCTTTTCCCAAGAAAAATATCAAACTCTGATAAAAATAGTAAAAAGCTAAATATTTATTCCTTTCTTGATAAAAATCATAAATTTTATAGAGTAATACTTGATTCAGATTTGCAATTAAAATTAAATTCAAACATCGTAAAGACTTCAAGACAGATCAAAACTATTGTTTTTACTGATAGTAAAGCCGATATAATGAATAATAATAAAATAAATAAATTGAAGAATAGCAGTATTGATATTATAAAGATAGATGTACAAAAAGAAGCCAGTGATAAAATTAAAAAATTGAACTTGAAGAAGATTTTAAAAATACTTTACAAAAAGTACAATATAACTTCCGTGCTGCTGGAAACTGGTCCAACTTTGATCACTTCCTTTTTACAAAGTAATTTGATAGATAAATTTATCATATTTTTTTCACCTAAAATAATAGGTGGTGACAGCAGATATGATATTTTTTCCAAATTAAATATAAAAAAAATACAGGATGCTATTAAGATAAAATTTGATAATGTAAAAAGAATAGGAGATGATATAGTTATTACAGCATATCCTATAAAATAAATAGTATTCTTTAAAAAAGGATTTTTATGTTTACAGGAATAATAAAAGAACTTGGCAGAGTAAGTAAAATAATAAATAAGGCAGCTGACTTAGAAATTGAAATAAGCAGCAGTCAACTTATAAATAAAATAAAAGCAGGTGATTCCATATCAGTTAATGGATGCTGCCTTACTGTTAAACAATACAGTGAGAGCACATTTACCTGTGATGTTTCCTCAAGTACTTTAAAAAATACAAGCTTTAAATATATAAAAACAGGCGATATGGTAAATTTAGAGGACTCTCTAACTCCTGCAGATAAAATTGGGGGCCATTTTATTAGCGGGCATATTGACTGCTCGGTAAAAATACTGTCTATTTCTAAAATAAGCAGTTCAAACTCATATAAATTTAAAATCGAAATGCTTCCAGAACTCCTGCCCTATATTACTCCAAGAGGCTCTATTTCAGTAGATGGGATAAGTCTAACAGTAACAGAAGCAATGGCAGATTATTTTTCTGTTACAATAATCCCTTATACTTACAACAGTACAAACCTTAAATTTAAAAAGATTCTAAACTATGTAAATATTGAAGCAGACTTGATTTCACGTTATATTGCACAAATATTAATTAACTCAGGTCTAATTAATACAAATTATAATCTATCCGATAGAGATAGTAAAAATTTAGGGGATAAATCAACATTCTTGTCAAATTACTTAAAGGAATCAAAAGACAAAACATTAAAGGAGAAACTACTTAAATATGGATTCTACAAATAAAAATTTTAATACTTATTTTTATTCCATAGAGGATGTCCTTAAATACATAAAACAAGGTAAAATTATAATTATTATTGATGACAAATCACCTGATACGGAGGGGGTATTATTCCAAGCTGCTGAAAAAGTAACAGCCAGCTCTATTAACTTTTTTACCTCCCACGGTAAAAGCCTTATTTACCTTGCATGCAAGAAAGAAAGGCTTGATGAACTTGAAATTCCAATGATCACCACCAAGAACATTACTGCACATTCTGATAATACCTTATTTGCTGTATCAATTGATGCTAAATCTAAAACAAGAAGTGGCATTTCAGTAAAAGACAGGTTAAAAACAATTAGAACTTTTATTTCTTCCGACGCAAAACCTGGTGATTTTTCAATTCCTGGGCATATTTTTCCGTTAAGATATCACCCAGGTGGAGTACTGATAAGAGCAGGTCACACTGAAGCTGCTGTTGACCTGGCAAATATTTCTGGCATGTACCCTGCTGGAATAATTTGCGAAATAATAATGGAAGACGGCGAATTGGCAGGACTGGAAGATCTTATAGAAATTTCCAAAGAATTTAATTTAATCATTATAACTATTGAGGAACTTATAAGATATAGAAAAAGAAAAGAAAAATTAATAGAAAAGATTTCAGAAATAAACCTGCCAACAAAATGGGGGCAGTTTAAAGCCATTACTTATAGGTCAATAATAAATCCTGAAACTCACATTGCATTTATTAAAGGAGATATTAGGGACAAAAAAGATGTTTTAGTTAGAGTTCATTCTCAATGTCTCACTGGAGATACTTTTGGTTCAAAAAGATGTGACTGTGGAGAACAGCTAGACAGAGCTTTTAACATGATTAATAAAAAGGGCTCGGGCGTATTGCTGTATATGGCTCAGGAGGGTAGGGGTATTGGCCTCTGCAATAAAATGAAAGCATACGAGCTTCAGGAAAAAGGACTTGATACAGTTGAAGCAAATTTAGAGCTTGGATTTGATGCTGATTTAAGAGATTACGGTATAGGTGCGCAAATTCTTTCAGACCTTGGCCTCTCAACAATTCACCTTATGACAAATAATCCAAAAAAAGTTATAGGACTAGAAGGTTATGGCCTTAAGATTACAAAGAAAATTCCTATAAAAATACCACCAAATGAAAACAATAAGAAATATTTACATATTAAAAAAACAAAATTAAAACACTTACTGGACTAAAGAAAGGGGAAGAATAATATGAAAAAGTTCGAAGGCAAGCTTGATGCTAAAAATCTAAAAATTGGCATAGTTGTAAGCAGATATAATGAACTCATTACGTCAAAACTTCTAGCTGGCGCATTAGATTGTCTGAGGAGGCATGGCTGCCAGGATCAAGATATAGAGGTTGCCTGGGTGCCTGGTGCATTTGAAATACCCTCAGCTTTAAAAATAATGGCAGAATCAAAAAAATACGATTCTCTAATATGCCTGGGTTCTATTATGAAAGGTGATACTTCTCACAACAATTATATTGCAAATGAAACAATAAAAGGAGCTGCAAAAATCAATCTTGATTTCAATATCCCTGTTTCATTTGGAGTATTAACTCCAGACACTCTGGAGCAAGCCATAGAAAGAGCAGGAACAAAACTGGGGAACAAAGGCTGGCAGGCAGCCTTAAATGCTATAGAAATGGCAAATCTTTTTAAAGATTTAAAGTAAAAAAAATTAGGAGTGTTTGTTACAAACAATACACTCCTAAAAATATACTCTTAACAGAAATTATTTAATATATATTTATTTTCTTATATATTTAAAAACTTTTAGTTTACATGCTCTGCTAAGCTAAAAGCTCTTTAGCTAAATCAACTGCACTTGAAGCATCAGGTGCATATCCTTTTGCTCCAATAGAATCAGCATATTCCTGAGTTAGCGGTGCGCCTCCAACCATTACCTTCACATCTGCGGTGTCGCTGTCAGCTTTCAAAGCTTCTATTACATCTTTCATAACAGGCATTGTGGTTGTAAGCAGTGCTGAAAGTCCAACAAGCTTTACTTTATTTTTCTTTACTTCTTCAACAAATTTTTCTGCAGGAATATCAACTCCTGCATCAATTACTGTAAACCCTCCGCCTTCAAGCATCATGCCAACAAGATTTTTACCTATATCATGCAAATCTCCCTGTACTGTTCCAATGATTACACTACCTCTGCTAGCTGCATCTGATTCTCCCAGTAGCGGCTTTATTATATCCATAGCTGCATGCATTGCTCTTGCAGCTATCAGTACTTCAGGTATATACATCTCATTAGCTTTAAATTTCTTACCTACTACATCCATGCCTGGAACCAGTCCATCATTTAAAATCTCTACTGCTTCTACTCCTTCATCTACCAATTTCTGGGCTATTTCCTTACTTTTTACATTATCTCCTGAGATAATTGAATCTGCCAGGTCTTGATATTTTGCCATTTCGTCTCCCTTTTTTGCGTTCTCATATATTTTCTTTTAAATTTTTTATAAGGATTTATTATATATTATAAATAATAATAATATCAAGTTAAAAGTAAAAAAATTTTAAGTTTTAAATATTTACATCTCAAATTTTTCCCCAATAATGCTAAATCTTTTAAGCTATAATAATCAATAAAAAAATGGCGGTAATACTTTTTCACATTTTTAACCAGCAATAAATACTCCTAAATTACTGATTTTTTGAATTAATGTATTTACTACATTTTTTATATATAGTATACTTCTTGTAAGATAATCTTTATTAGTATAAACATATACAAAGTATTAAATTAAGACCATGTAAATTAAAATAATATCTATGCCAATAAATGCCATAAAAAGTCTAAACAGATTAAAGAACGAAGTAGTTCATTGTAAAAAGTGCCTTGACCTTGTAAAAACCAGAAAAAGGCCAGTGCCGGGAACAGGAGCCTCAAAAGGCAAGATAATAATAGTTGGGAATTATCCAAGCATAGAAGGTGCAGAAAAAACTGGAATTCCTTATACAAATGATAGCCCAGGGAAATTATTAAGGAAAGTCCTGCAAGAGCTTCGCCTATCCTTGAGCAAAGATACCTATATTACATATCTTGTCAAATGCACTCCAAGAAAAACTTCAATTAAAGACAGCAAAGAAAAAAATATTCAAGTTAGGCTACTAAAAAAACATACAAATAATTGTATTTATTTTCTCACAAAAGAAATTTCTATAATAACACCTCATATAATTATATCTTTGGGATTGGATACCTCTAATATCATTTTAGAGAATTTTTTCTCTGTAGAAAAAAAATACAGCAATATGAATAAAATACATATGAGGATGTTTAAAAACCCTTCATTTAAATTAGTACCTTTTTACGAACCGCAAGACGTAACCGAAAGAAAAGTAGTTACTGAAAAAAAATATTTAGAAGATTTTAAGTCTTTATCTAAACTGCTAAAAGTAATCTGATAATTAACAATAATCAATCTAGCACCAGGTACACATATATAGTTCTTCTGCCATATTTAAAACATTGCTCTAACGATTCAAAACATAGATCAACCCTATTACCTTTAATCCACCCGCCTGTATCTCCAGCTGTTGCTTCTCCATAACCATTAATAAAAACCTTTGTCCCAAGCGGTATAACTCTGGGGTCAACAGCAATTATCCCTTTCCTTGCTCTAAGACCCATAGCAGTTATTCCATTTCCATTTATACCTCCGCCTCCTGAATAATAAGCAGTTGCAACCATCTTCCATTCACCAACCAGAGTAACTCCCATAGGCTGGATTTCTGCTATCCTTCTTCTTACTGCACTAAGATACTCCTGTACCTCCTGCTTTTCCTGTTTTACCTGTTCCAATAACTGCTCTTCTTTTACAAGGGTTGCCTGTAATTTTTGCTTTTCATTTTCTTTTTCTTTTACAAATATTTTTATTTCCTTTTTTTTCTCCTCTGATTTTCTTAAGATCCTATCGTATTCTTCCTTCTCGTAGCGAATTTCTTCTATTAGTTCGGCATCCCTTCTCATAATATTTCTAAAAAGATATATGCTATTTACAACCTCATTTATATCTCCTGCACTGATAATAAGCTTTGCTATACTATCATTTCCATATTTGTATGTATAAACTATCCTCTTGACCAGTAACTCTCTCTTTTTATCCATACTGTCCTGCAAATCAAATATTTCCTCATATAATTCCTTCACCTCTGACTCCAAAACAATTATCTTTTCATCCAGTGTTTCAATTTCACATTTTAAAAATACTATTAAATTTTCAGTGTTTATAATCTCTTCAACTAGATTCTCTTCTTCTGCGCTAAGATTTCCGACTTCGTTTTTTAACTCTTCAAGAGTAACAGCATTAATACTATGAGGTGCAGCTAATTGAATCATGGGAAAGACAACCAGTATTATTGCTAATACTATAAGCAGCTTGGAAAAAAACGCTCTACAATTATGACTACTTCTACAAATATTCCTATTTTTCATTTTCTAATTTCTCACTTTTAATTATTATGAATAACACTACGTTCAATATCACAGAGTTATTTTACCAAATTTTTTCAATTATTTAATTATATCTACAATAATTTAACTTCTATACTTGTTATTATTTTATTAAATATTTGTAAAAATAAAAATAAAAATTTTTTTATGCCAGTAACTATGGATACCTGTAATGGCCAATAATTTTTTCCTTTCCTAACATATCCTCCTCACAAGTACAGCCAGGATCAATATAGTTGTAAATTACTTTAGGAGCTCCATCCCTTGTTGTAACATCAGATAAAATTCCAACATTGTCACTATAACTATCACCATCCATATCAAAAAATACTATATCCCCTGGAAGCCACTGGTTTAAATTATCAATATCTGCAGGATTAAAAATAGTTATGATAACCTGTGAATTCCTTTTAAAAAAAATCTCCAAATTCTGTATTCTTCTATAATCTATATTAGAATCTGTTACTGTTTGGTTCCATATTTCCTTCAGTGGATACTTGCTAAAATTATTAGCTATATCACTGTCTACTAAATCTCTTATACTGAAACCTGCATCTTTAAATGCTCTGGCTATTATATCGGTACACAGAGCTAAGTTTTCTGGTGGATCCCCGCCGTCATAATAATTTGGCTCATCTGCTCCTTCTAAAAAAATATTTTTAGCCCCAATTTCAAGCTGCCTTTTTGCCCCCATCAAAATATCCTTTTGATCATTTATCCCATCATTGTCCATATCGCCGGTGATACCAACATTGTCTAAATCTACTACCCTGAATCTTGGAAGATCATTTTCAAGAGCAGTAGGAGGTTCATACTCTTTTTTAAAAGAAAAATGACTTATGCTTATCACAACTGCAAGTATTATCGTTAGTATTATAATGATTATAATGAAATGTTTTATATTAAATCTCTTCTTATAAGCTTCCATAATTTATATTTATATAAATTTAATCTGACAAATTAAAATCAGTTATTTGGAAGTTTAAAAATCCTATATCTATATTCAATATCTCAAGTAATCCTATTATTCCTGAAAATACTATAAACAGAGTAAAAAATGTGATATAGATATAATAAAATCTAGGGAAAGTAATGCGGCTTTCATTTCTACCAGTATAGCTTTTATCCTCGCTTAAATATTTGCCCTGGTTGCTTTTAAACAATAAAATAATGATCCTTAACATATTAACTGCCAAAAATATAAAAGCAACTGCTATTGAAATTAAAATAAATATATTAGCCAGGTCTAATTTTATAACTTTGCTGCCAGCTGCGTGTGAAACAAATGGCTCTAAATAATAAAATCTACTCAAAAACCCTATTGTTCCCATAAATCCAAATAAAGATAAAATAATAATGAATATATTCACTCCAAAATATATATTAATTCTAGCAAAACCTCTTATATTACTTAAGGAATCATTATTAAACTTTTTTTCCAAAGTGATCATAACGCTGTAAACTGGTAAAAAACTAAGCAATAGTAAAATCAAATTCATTGTATTTAACCAATCAACTCTATCCCTGCCAATAAGACCTGTTGAGCACATAGCATAATTTAATAATATAAGACCGATAAAAAC
>JAUWCR010000206.1 GCA_030609215.1 Actinomycetes bacterium
ATGCCACAAGAACAGTGCTGGGCGCATCGCTCGGCAAAATGAGCGGCTGTCTCCTTGTAGGGATATTTCTGATTTTCTTTTAATAATATAAATTTGAGGATAAGATCAATTAAAAGGATGAGAATTTACACAGAAAAAGGAGCCTTCAAGATGGTTAACTCTTTTAATAAAAAGAATTCTTAAAAGATACGAATCCTAAAAAAATGTAAGATCTTATCAATAAAAGATTAAAAATTTATTGTTGGGATAAAAATATCCTCACTTAAGTTACTATGATAACTTAGCTTACAATAGCAAAGTCTTCTTTTATTAATTTAATTTGGGGAATTAATTCGATAATATTTTGATAATAAATAGTTCTAAACGTGTTCAATATCCCCAGCCAAAATCTCTTCAAATTAATAACATATTGATATAGATTTTCAACATCCAATTTCCATTATGGAAGAAAAGCAGCACCAATTATATAAGGTGGTATTGTAATAAACCCAAAAAGAGGGTGACCCCTTCTGGTATTGTTTTGGCTATCCCAGTTGAATAGATAAATAGCCAGCCCAAAAGACAATATTCCACCTAAAAGCAAAATAATTATTGACCATATAGGATCATTCAATAGATCGGTTAAATGAGAAGGCAGAATAATAAAAAATTTTTTATTTCAAATTGTATTTTTTAAATCATTTATAAATAAAAATCTAAAGTGTAGTAAAGAATATTAATCTTTACTACTTGTTACAGAAGATATTTATTTATGCAATTCTTCTTTTCTTGGTAAACAGAACTATACAACTTACTACACCAACCAAAAATCCTATCGGACATACAAAGATTGCCATAATAAAAAAGAAAGGCTCGTCTCCCATGCCAATCCTGTCCCAAAAGCCTGCTCCAAACAACTGGATAAACAGCCCATAAATAACATTATGTAAAATACTGCTGACAAAAATCCCTACAGCAGAAGCTCCTGTGAGCAGTAAAAACTTTTTAAATATTCCTGTCACTTTTCCCTTCACAGCTAAAATAATAAGCGCTATGCCTGACAGTAAGAAAGTACCGCCGGCAATTATAAGAAAAGGACCCATGCTCACATACTCTCTAAACGTTGAAATTGAGGCTGCGCTTGCCATCACAGCAGCTATCACTACAAAAGTTCCAACTAATACCCAGAATATCACTTTTATTGCAACTATTGTTTTATTTACTTTTTCGTCAACCTCTTTCAGCTGTCCCATAACTTTCCACCTCCATTTTTATTTTTGCCAATGACCCCTGTTTTAGATAATCTGCTTAAAATGATGCGTAACCTATTCTTGCTGCAAGCTATTTTTACAAAACATATTCCCAGTACCTTATATATAGCAGACGGCATACACACAATAAAGGTTCAAACTGTGAAAAATTTTTTCTAATATTTATTAGAGTATTTGCTTCAGTTTTGTTTAAAACTATTTAAAGGTAAGGGTGTCCAGCATCCCATAATAAATTTCTTCAGCCAGGTCTTCGGACTCAGCATCTGTCAGCCCCATAAACAAATATAATTTATTATTCTGTGTAATAAAACTTAAAGTCATAACCCAGCCATCTTCTTTGTTGTCTGTATACTTATAAGAGACTTCATTATAAGAAATCTCACCTAATTGTTTGTTTTTTTCAACCTTATCAACCTGCTTCCAATTATTAGAAGAGGAAGCTTCGTCTGATATCTTATCGGCAAGTTTTAAGATTTGATTCCCGGAATATTTCTCATCCAACAACATCACAGATATCACAATATTTATTTCTTCGCGGGGTGGAAGAAAATCTACTCTTACGCCATCATCAATTTCTGCTTCTTCATATTCCCAATCATCAGGATAATGCATTGAAAACATGTACTCATCATTTTCGTATATATTTTCAAAAACAACTTCTGCTTTAATAACTTCAAAATCATATTTCCCATGCAGTGATTTGTTTAAATATATCTCTACACTATAATTGCCAGGCAGCCATGGATCTTCATTAAATATGTTAAAGGTAACATAACCAGGTTCATAATAATTTTCACTAATATCATACCTGTTTTCATTTATTAACCTATCTTCTTCAAAATACCACTTGCTGTCTAAAGTATTCCCCTCAATCAGGTAATTTAATTTTACGCACGCATAGATAACATCCAAATGATTAAACTGGTTAGCAGTTCTGGCCGGCTCCATCTCCTCACTTGCTTCATTGGCTAATGTTACTTCTATTATTTTAGTTTCTGGAACTTTTATCTTAAATATAACACTATCTTTCAACTCGTCATTGTGATAAAACTCTACCCTATAATCACCTGGTTCTGCTATTATATATCCACCTTCCCTCAGGTGAATACAACTTGAAAAATATCCTTCGAGATATCCTGTTTCTTTTGATGAGTATTTGCCTGTCAGATCAGAGATTATTTCACCGCTGTCAATGTTTTTCCAGATATAGCGCCAGTTGTCACTGGCTCTAACGCCTGATACCTTAGTAACTGCATAAATTACTTTTGCACCAACATCAAATTCATCTTTTTGAGCAACTGGAGCAAAAGTTTTGCTGTCAATCTCCTCACAGACAATAATATTTTCAAAAGCAGGTTCAGGAGCACATGAGGAGGAAAACAGTAGAATTGGCACAGTAAAATAGAATAAGATTAAAAAGGCCAGGACTCTTTTAAAAATATATCCTTTTGCCATTTTTTTATCTTTCTCATTTAAC
>JAUWCR010000199.1 GCA_030609215.1 Actinomycetes bacterium
GGCGCCGACGGGATTATAAATGTACTTCCCTTTACCTGTATTCCCGGGAATATTGTTAATGCAATCTCAAAGAGAATTAGGGAAGAGTATAAGATACCCTGGTTAAATCTTGCCTTTGATGGACTGGAGCAGGAAACCACTGAGGCCCGTCTGGAAGCATTCATGTACCAGACCAGACAATATATGCGGAATAAGAAATAGTTAGTTTTATTTTTCTTTGAATAAAATTTTTATCAAGCATATTTTTTATTTAAGTAATTTTGGTATTTTGAGACCAGTAAACCTTCTAATCTGAATAAGTCTTTAGCATCGTAATAGAAGCGAAAAGCATAATTTTTTGTTTTTCCTGTTTAGTAAGTTTCATTTTAATCCTGCCTTATTTTATAATTCTATAATAAATTATAAGTAATTTATACACAAGACAATAAAAAGTTAAAGGTTGAACTTAACATGGTAAGAGGCAGGGTAGTTTACAGAAGAGAAAAAGCGTAAAAAATGTTTTAGTAGAAACTTATAACAGGTTAAGTCTCAAGATATCTCAGTTGATTTATAAGCAAGTTATAAAAAGAAATCCAGTTTTGGATTTAGCTACAGATAACAAAATCTTATTATCTGTTGTGTTAATTTTATAGCAAATATATCAATATTTGTAAAAGATAAAGAAAGCAGATTTTTCTGCTTTAATTAAAGATGTAAAACCGTTTCTTGAATTTCCAGAAGAAACGGAACTAATCTCAAAAGAAGGAATTTTAAGACTATTAAGTTAAGAAACAGAAATAAATTGAAATTTGTTTTAGTTAAAATAATATTATATAATGAATTTCTGATTGTTACTAATATAAGTATTAATTAGAAATGAGATATATAAATCTGAGGGAAGAATTAAAAGATTTTATAGTATTTTCTATAAATGATATCAAAAAAATAGATGAAACTTTTTACAGAGCCAGATTAAATGAATGGCAAAATAAAGGATATATAAAAAAAGTAATTAAAGGATTTTATATATTTTCTGATCTTGAAATATCAGAGAATATATTATTTTTAATTGCAAATAAAATTTATTCTCCTTCTTACATATCACTAGAATCAGCATTTACGTATTATAATATAATCCCTGAAGGAGTATATTCTGTTACCTCTATAACGACTAGAAAAACCTTCAAGCCTGCAGGAAACTTTACAAGTTTTAAATATAAGAAAATTAAAGAAGAAGATTTTTTTGGTTATAAATTAATTGAATTTAAAGGCAGGTATTTTAAAATGGCATCTCTAGAAAAAAGTATAATAGATTATTTTTATTTCAATCCAAAAAAAGATAGTTTTAACGATTTTTATGAGATGAGATTTAATGCCAGTTCTTTATCTGAGGAGATAGATTTAAAAATTGTTAAAGATTACTTGAAAGTATTCAATAAAAAGAGCTTAACCAGATGTATAAATAATTTATTGGAGTTTATAAAAAATGCTTGAATTAAAAGAAATAGAAAAGTTATATCCTGAAAATGTAAGATTATATAAGAAAAATATTCTAAGAGAATATCTTCAATATAAAATTCTTGAAAAAATATTTAAAACTAAATACTCGGTAAAATTATCTTTTATAGGTGGAACAGCTTTAAGAATTGTACATAATAGTAGCAGATTTTCTGAGGATATCGACTTTAATAATTTTGGCTTGTCGCAGGTAGAATTTGAAAATTTTTCCACAAATATAGAAAGAGAGATGGAACTGGAAGGTTATAAAGTGGAAAGAAGAAACATTTTTAAAGAATCATTTAGATGTTATTTTAAAATATTAAATATACTTTATGAAAATAATATTTCTGCTTATCCACAAGAAAAATTATTAATTCAAATTGACACAGTCTCACAAGGGGTGGATTATAAACCGGAGAAAATTCTTTTAAATAAATTTGATGTTTTTACCATGATTGAAATAACTCCTCTGGATATACTGTTGTCTCAAAAGATTTGGACAGTTTTTAATAGGAAAAGAGATAAGGGGCGTGATTTTTTTGATATAGTTTTTCTTCTTTCAAAAACGAAACCAAATTACTATTTTCTTGAAAAGAAGTCAAATATAAAGAATTCAGAAGATTTAAAAAAGAGATTACTTGCCAAATGTGAAAATACAGATTTTAATAAATTAATAAAAGATATTGAGCCATTTGTTATAAATTCTAATGAGCTAAAGAGGATAACTTTATTTAGAGAATATATAGAAAAGTATGATTTTTTATGAAGAAGCTGAAATTATAGCAAAAGAAGGGATATTAGAACTGTTAAGTAAAGATATCAAACAGGGAGATTTTAAATGATTTATTATAGGGAGAGATGGAGGATTGTATTTTAGGTATTGGTAGAAGAACATAACTTAATAATGAAATGTTTTAAGGTAAGGAGGAATATTTGGAATGTATTTTAGGTGTTGACAGTGGAGGGACAAAAACAGTTGTTCAGATTGCAGATTGCAGTGGGAAGTTGCTGGCTGAAAATGAATCTGGTCCAGGTAGTTATAAAAGTGTAGGAGCAGAAAATGCGAAGACAAATATTAATAATGCTGTACTTGGTGCGATAAAGAAACTTAAAACATCTGGTAGTATTATTTTTAAAAGTGCCTGTTTTGGGCTGGCAGGAAATGATTCCAGGGAAGATAAAAATATTTACCACAAAATTATATTTAATGAAAAAATAAAAGATTATTTAAACTCACGTAAAACGATTATATGTAACGATACAAGAATAGGCCTTGCTGCAGGGAGCAGCAGTAAGAATGGTGTAATGGTTATTTGTGGGACTGGCTCTAACTGTTTTGGTATAAATGAAAAAGGAGAAGAAGCAAAAGCAAATGGCTGGGA
>JAUWCR010000192.1 GCA_030609215.1 Actinomycetes bacterium
CTCAGTAATATGCTTATTTTCTTTTAATTTATTCATCTTAAAATTAACCTATGCCAAATCTTTTTTATGCCAATCTTACCAGGGCTTAATTTACCTGCTATAAATTCGCTTCTTACTGGCTCTATACCTTGCTAAAAGGAATAAACTCTCTTACGTATACAGGAACTAAATTTTTAACCCTCATCCTTTTTTCCGCATAAAAATTTGCCAGTAAACTTACATGCCTTGCACTATTACATGCAATTTTCTTATCAAGTACAAGACTGCTGCCTGATTTTAATAATTCCAGCATGATATTTTTGTAATTAGCCCAAGCATTCCCACCAATAATTACTACAGGGCTTGAATACTCTAAATCAGCCCCTGGGATTCTTAAAACACTATTTTGATAAATACCACGAAATCTTTCCACTAATTTATCTTTATGTATTAAACAGTACTTTCCGATTCTTTTAATACTGCAGCCACTGTCTCCAGTAATAAAACCACTGCCCTTGTCGCAGCTTCCACATTTGATATTATAAAAAGAAAAATAGACCTCATTCCTTCTAACATCAAGTACTGGCATAATAACTACCTGCCTGTCCGGTAAAATTTTTCTCTTTACTTTTGCCCAATACCTTTCAGCAATTCCCAAAGCAAAAACATCTAAAGCATTAAAACCATAAGCAGGTTTTTCCTTTATCCATGCAGCTGTCTTTGTAACGCTTACCCCAATCCTGGTACCAGTAAAGTCACCAGGACCCAAATTTACACCAAAAGTATCAATATCACCAAGTGTCAGCCCTGCCATCTGCAAAGCTTTATCTATATACTTAATGATATTTACGATATGTTTAGACTCTTTACTATTCCCAACTTCAGAGAGCAACTTACTGCCTATGCTTACAGCAATGCTTAATTTTTTTGTACTGCTGTCAATTCCCAATATATACATTTTATAATTAAATCTTCCTATTTTTATTTTATCCCTGAAACTCTTTTAAATTTTTCAAGCTTCTTGTCCCAGTACGAATTACTACTTTCAAATCCAATCAGCCTTTTTGTTGGCTCTTCCATACCTTTATTTTCAATAACATAATTCAATGTAATCTCTAAAAAATCTTTAAAAAGATACTTTTTAAACTTCCCTCCCCATTCTATGCATATAATTGAAGTGTTGTCATATATATAATCCTCCAGACCGATATCAAACATTTCTTTACTACTTTCTAATCTATAAAAATCAATATGTACCAGTTTATTCCTGCCGCTAACATTATACAGATTTATAATTGTGAAACTGGGGCTGGCAATATTTTCCCTAATACCTAATCCTTCTGCTATACCTGAAATGAAAGTTGTCTTGCCTCCGCCAAGCTCCCCACTGAATATAATAATATCTCCAGTTGAAACAACCTTTGAAAGAAAATTACCTATTTTTTTTGTATAGTCAGCAGAATCTGAAGTTATATTGAAATGCATTTAAAAAAGTCCTAATTGTTCATCTTTATTTTGAGAGATGCTGCTCCCCTCTCCACCTGCTCTCAAATTACTCCCGGAAGAGCTGTAATCTACAACTTCCAAATCTTCAATATTTTTAATACCATCTGTAAAATTTTCCTTCATATCCAGCACTTTTTTTATTTTTTGAAAATCTTCTCTTAGCACCACCATTCTTGAAGGAGTATAGAGAGCAGCAGCAGGATGATTTATAGGTAAAACTGCCCTGCTGTTAACCATAAAGATTTTCCCCCTCAGGCCAGTAATACCTGCTGAAGTATTAAGTATTAGCTGAGTTGAAAACTTGCCCATAGTGCAAAGTAGTTTAGGGTCAATTATTTCAATCTGCTTAAAAAGATGATTTTTACATATATTTATTTCTTCAATCCTTGGATCCCTATTCCCAGGAGGCCTGCATTTTAAAATATTAGCTATAAAAATTTCGCTTCTTTCCAGTTCAATCGAAAAGAGGAGTTCATCAAGCAACTTACCAGCCTGCCCAACAAAAGGTTTCCCTTGAATATCTTCATTCTTGCCAGGAGCTTCACCAATAAAAATAACCGGTGAATTAGCATTACCGCTTCCAAATACAAAATTTGTTCTACTCTTGTAGAGCTCGCACAACTGACAATTTTTTATTTTAAAATAAAACTCTTTTAATCTTTCCCTTTTTATATTATTTTCCATATCTCCTTCCAACTTTCTATTTATTTTATCCTGTATATATATTATCATAAAATAGATTTAAAAATACCAGTTCAATCCAAGTTAATTAATATATAAATAAAATATGAGAATTAGCCAAATAGCTTAAAAGTTATGAACATAAAAATTAAAAATACAATAATTATAAGTCTAATTATTTCTTGCATCCTATTACTACTGATGAGCTGCAGCCAGGATGCAGCCGACATTAAGGAAAAAGTAGATGAAGTATTTAGTGTGAGTCCTGTCTCCATAGAAGAAATAGTACTCTGTAAAAATGTAGGCAGTGATTCTTCTCCTATTGAACCAACAAATTATTTTCCCAATGGAACCTCATCTATATACCTATCCATTAAAGTTAAGAACTTCACCGCAGAAGATATGCTATCCATAAGCTGGAATTTCCTTGAAACAGGAAAGGAAATTGACAGAACTGATTTTACTTCAGACAAACCAGGGTCAGGTTATTTTGGATTTAACATTAAAACTTCCGGGGAATTCCCATCAGGCAAATATAATGTAGAAGTTACATTAAATAATAAGCCTGTGGAAACTATTGAATTCTTTGTGGAGTGAGATATTATCTATTAGTTTTCGCTAACTCTTTATAATTTCGTTATCTAAAATTGGATATACCCGCACTCCATAGTCATTTTTTAAACGACTATAATTTTCTGCTTGCGCAACTACTGAATCAATATCTTTTCCAATAGCAACAACCTTATTATTTTCATCATAAACTACATAATTTATCTTTTGCATAACTCACCTCTAAATAATAAACGACCCAATAAAGGTCGTTTATACAA
>JAUWCR010000173.1 GCA_030609215.1 Actinomycetes bacterium
GGTATTATTAGGATGCACGTCATTCACCAGGGGTGGTGCATGGTGTGCACCAGGGTGGTGCATGGTGTGCACCAGGGTGGTGCCTGTCATGCACCACCCCTCCCTTTTTATCTTTATCAGACTGATTTCTTTTAACAGATAATAAGGTATATAAATTAGAAGTCTTTGATTTATTGTATTTATTTATTCTTGGTTCTTTTTTTATAAGACCTTTTTTAACTAGAGAGTTTATAATCATCTGGACTTGTCTTGTTGACATGGAACCTTTTTTTGCAATAGTTGGTACACTTGGAAAAGCTTTGTCTTCTTTATTAACATATCTAGCAATAACTATATAGATCATTTTTTCATAAATAGATAGGTCTTCTCGGTCCAATAGATCATTTTCCAGATAAAACCAATTTTTTATTCTTCCATCTCTTAAGTTATCCCTGCTCATTACAAGACTTTCTATCTAAGTCTTTATCTAATGCAAAAAGCCCGGCATTATACCGAGCTTTTATATTCAAATGACTTTGATTTTCTTTCTAAATTTAAGGTTTATGCTAGACGAGCTACAGCCTTTACTCGTCCAGCGAAAAATAGTGTCACTAGGCGAGCTATGGAGGCTGTAAGAGAGCCCTGGGATATCAATACTTCTTTTATTACTTTGTTTTTTATATTTAAAAGTACTACTCGAAACTGCTCTTTTTTTAAATCTTTAAGAAGCGGGATATAGTGATTTGCAACATCTTTGCTGCACCTAAAAACAGTAAGGTTTCCGCTCTTTTCAGAAATAAATCTTTTACCAAGTTCAAGTGAAGCAATTATCTTAGCTGCTTTTGCTTTTCCTATTCCATCAATTTTTAAAAATTCAGCCAATGATACTTCTAATAAATTCTTTAAATTACTGTACTTTGTAAGAATCCCTTTAGAAATATCTAACGCGGTAAGTCTACGGCTATTATTTCCTATACCATTCCTTATTATAATAGCAAGAAGTTCACTATTAGACAGGTAATCTGCTCCCAGTTTTAAAAGTTTTTCCCTGGGTCTATCCTGTTCGGGCCATTTATTTATAGGCATCTTGTACAATTTTTAAGATTGGTGCTTTGTTAATATTATTAATACTCCAAAGCATATTAGCACATATATACTTTTATGTAAATATATAATATGGTAGAAGATATAATTTTTAATAATTTCATAAATTTCTTTAAAAGTATTCAACATTTTACTATATTAATTTAAAATAGTTTTTAATAGCTCTTTAATGAAAATTTTACGTTAATATAAATATTATTATAAATTATTACAATTAAGCTTTTTATATCTACAAAAATATTAAGAGATGAAAAAAAAGAACCTAGGACAACTTGCAAATTCACTTGATAAAATACTGACCAAATGTGTTATTTGTCCCCATAAATGCAGAGTAAATAGGAAAAAAGGAGAAAAGGGGTTTTGTGATGCGGGATATGGTACATTGATGTCATCCGCCATGCCTCACCACGGGGAAGAGCCACCAATTTCCGGTATAAGAGGTTCGGGAACAATATTTTTCTCACATTGTAATATGAAATGCGTCTACTGCCAGAACTATCAGATAAGTCAGGAGCATGAAGGCAGAAAAACAAGTATCGCAAATCTAGCAGCCAGTATGCTGAACCTGCAAAATCTTGGGTGCCATAATATTAATTTAGTCTCTCCCACTATATGGATCCCACAAATAATTAAAGCACTAGAGATAGCAAAGAGTGGAGGATTAGATATACCTTTAGTTTTTAATACAGGTGGATACGAAAACCCTCAAATAATTAAGATGCTTGATGGAGTAGTAGATATCTATATGCCTGATATGAGATACAGTAGTAATATCTATGCTGAAAAATATTCAAAAATCAAAGATTACGTAAAATATAATAGATTATCATTAAAAGAAATGTTTGAGCAGGTTGGAGCACTTAAAGTTGATGCAAATGGTATTGCTGTAAAAGGTATTCTTATCAGGCTGCTTGTAATGCCTGATAATATTGGTGGGATAAAGGAAACCCTAGACTTTATTAAAAAAGAACTGTCAACTGATGTTTATCTCTCCATTATGGCTCAATATCATCCAACTTACAAAGCATACAACTACTCAAAATTAAACCGAAGAATTACTGCGGAAGAATATTTAGAAGTAACAAATTATTCTAAAGAGTTAGGTTTTAGCTCAGGATGGACCCAGGACCATATTTCATTAAGCATTGAAAAGAATTTATTTATTCCCAATTTCAAGGATAAAAAAATTTTTAAATTCCATAAGAAAAACAAATAAATTCTACCTTGTTTTTTTCCACTCCATAAGTTCTTTCAAAGTAAGTGTATTTAGAACATCCTTTTTTTCGAGTCCAGCTCTTCTTGCAATGTTCACTCCATATTTAATCATATCCATATTATTTATACGATGTGAATCAGTATTAATAACAAGCCTTACACCATTTTTTTTCGCTTTTCTTGCACTTTCCTCATTTAGGTCAAGCCTTAAAAAATATGAATTTATTTCCAGTGCTTTGTTATTCTCCCCTGCAGATTTAATTACACTATCTATATCAATAGAATAAGGAGCCCTGTTTTGAAAGACAACTCCCGTTGGATGAGCAATTATATCTACATACCGGTTTTTAAGTGCACTAATTACTCTCTGGGTGTTTTTTTCGCCGCTGCTTGTAAAATTTGAATGCATTGAACCAATGACTATATCCATTTTCTGCAGAATATCATCTGAATAATCAAGTTTTCCAACTCCCTTTATATCTACTTCAGCACCCATCAATATATTAACTTCTTTTATTTGTGAGTTTAACTTTTCTATATATTTTATTTTCTCCAGTGCTCTTCTTTCATCCATTCCATTTCCATATACATTACTTTGAGAATGATCAGAAAATGCTATATATTCATATCCATACTTTTTAGCTTTCTCTACAACTTCTTCAATCTTGATTAACCCATCACTCCAGTGAGAATGAATATGTAAATCACCCTTTATATCTTCCAGCATGACAAGTTCAGGCAGACAAAACCTTTTTGCAAGTTCAACCTCTCCAGTGTCTTCTCTTAATTCGGGAGGTATATATTGAAGGTCCAGCAGCCTGTAAATACTATCCTCATAAATATCAAAATCTCTACTGCCGTTACTGGGGCCATTACTACTATATTCTGGCATAGATAAATCATCTTTATATGAATTATCAATTCTTATTCTTCCATCTCTAAAAAGGCTTTTATCTTTTGCTATAGACTCTAATCTTTTGATATGATTTCTGCTCCCAGTTGCATGCAAGAGATCAATTCCCCAATCCCTGTA
>JAUWCR010000072.1 GCA_030609215.1 Actinomycetes bacterium
TTCTCTTAATAATCTTTTACCTGATTTTATTGGGTAATCAGACATTAGCAGGCAAGAGGTATAAGTTGAGGGGTTACAAATGGCATATTATTAAAGTCACCTGATATAGAAATTTTTTCGGGTATAACTCTTGGAAGACGAGAATATTTTTTTATTTTTTTCTCTTTGAAAACCTGCTCTCTTGTCCCCAATTCTTCAATACCCTCTAAATATAACAGAACAGCATCTTTCAAATTTTCACTTGCATATTCAATAGTCTTTCCCTGACTTGCAATATTGAATTCAGGACAAATTGCTACATACATATTGTCTTCTTTGATAATTTTGTGTGTAACTATTATAAAAATTCTCTTTTTTTTTGTTACGGTACTCATTTGAAAAATCTCTCCTTTCAAGCTTATATATTATCATATGTTGTCAAGGATTTGTATAGTACCCATTGATTCAAACTAAAATGCCTGAATTGATGTTATTTTCTTTATTGTAATTTATTTCAGAGTAAAAGTTACTGTAACAGGTATCATAACTTCTTTTTCAATAGTTGATGTATCGTAGGTTCCCCAGCCTGAGACTTCGGTAGAATTAACGGGCAGAACCTGGACCACTCCAAGATGTGCAGATTTTATTGTCCCGATTTTCTTACCACTACCTTCAGCAATCTTTTGAGCTCTTAACTTAGCATCGTTTATTGCTTCCGGGATTAATGCTATGCGAAGCTCTGGAAGTTTTAAGCAATAATACTCAAGAGATTGAGTAGAAAATATAACTCCTGCATTTATAAGCGTTTGGGTATTTTTAGCCATATAAGTAATTTTTTCAACATCGCTTGATTGGATTTCTACAGTTTGGCTTAAGGTACTTTCCTTTGGAGCATCTGGATCATACATATATAATTGCTTCATAAATACTGGTGAAATTAATATATCTCCTTCATTAAATCCGTTATCTTTAAAAAAACTTAGCACAAGGTCCTGATCCTTTTGCATCATTTCATATCCTTCCTTTAAATCTTCAGCTGGAACTGTTCTTGAGAAACTAGAGGACCATTTAGCAGAATCTGAAGTAACTTTTTCTCTTACTGAACCGGTTACAGAAAGGGTATCCACGGATAACCTTACTTTATAAAACGTAATGGAGGCAATTAATGCACTTATTATCAGGCATACTCCTAGGATGATTGCAAAGTATATGATCTTATTTGAATTTTCTTTACTCATTTTTCTACACCATCCTTATTTATAACTAGTCTTTAAACTTTTATGTAAATAAAACAGTTTAATTAATGTTATCAATTATAATATTTTTGTCAAATATTGGTTTTTGAGAGTATTTAAAGCTTTGTGCCAACCCTTTGTATTAATAGTAGTACTAAGTCTAGAATTATTTCATTTATTATTTTTTTATATAGACAAAAAAATATAAAAATGTTGTTTGTAATATATTGATAAATGGTTTCATCTATGATACCATTTACATCATTAATTGGTATCATTAATTGAAATATATTATGAATAAAGAAACTATAAAACAGGTTATCATAGAGTCTCAAGAAAATGTATTCCCAAAAATGGTCCCCAGGGAAATAGAAATTCCTTTATCCTCAAAGAAGATTATTATTATTACTGGTCCTCGCAGAAGTGGGAAAACATTCCTTTTATTCTTACTTATAAAAAAGTTGATTGCCAAAGGTATATCAATTAATCGTATTCTTTATATCAATTTTGATGATCCGCGACTTTTGCCGTCTAATTCTCAAGATATAGAGCTTATACTGGAAAGTTATAGAGAGCTATACCCTGAGCAAAGAAATAAGAATAATTTCATATTTTTTGATGAAATCCAAAATGTGAAAGATTGGGAAATAGGTATCCGAAGAATCTATGACACCAGGAAATTCAATATATTTTTAACTGGTTCTTCGTCAAAGTTTTTAAGCAAAGAAATTGCCACAAATCTAAGAGGTAGAGCAATTAATTTTGAAGTTTTACCATTTTCCTTCAAAGAAATTATTTTAGCCAAAGGAATTAAAATTGATAGAAATATAATCTATTCTCAAAAACGTTTTTCAGCCATCAAGTGTTTAGATTTATATTTTGAGTTAGGAGGATTCCCTGAAATAGTACTGGAAAAAAATCATAATTTAAAGATTCGCATCCTTAAAGAGTATTTAGAGACAATGTTTTTTAAAGATTTAATTGAACGCTACAGAATTAAAAACCAAAACTTGATAAGAGAATTAATAAGGTATCTTGCAACTAACACTGCAAGTCTTTTTTCTCTTAATTCTTTTTATAAGTGGATAAAGCAGACATATCCCATAACAAAAAGAACACTGATAAATTATGTTATGTATCTTGAGGATATAGGTCTATTCTTCCTGGTAAGGAAATTTTCTTATTCTTTAAAACAACAAACTTTAACGCCAAGGAAATGCTATATTGTAGATAATGGATTTAGGAATGTTTATGGATTTAAATTCAGCGAAGATAGAAGTAGGGTCTTAGAAAACACTGTATTTCTGGAGTTGAAGCATAGACAGGCGAAAAACTCTCTTATGGAGATATTCTACTGGCAGGATTATAAAAAAAGGGAAGTTGATTTTGTTGTTAAGCAGGGTAAAAATATCAATAAGCTTATTCAAGTTTGTGTTGATATAAGTGATTTTAAGACAGAAGAAAGAGAAGTAGCATCTTTAGTAAAAGCAGCTGACCAGTTAAATTGCAAAGACTTAATGGTAATAACTCTTGATAATGATAGAGAAGTAAAAGTTAAGAGTAAAAATATAGTTTATAAGTCACTCTTTAAATGGCTTATTGGTGCATAGAGCCTTAAAGTAATTAGTAAAGGCAAGCCCTATAAATACTAATATCAGGTACAAATACAATACTCTAAAATTTAGCAGTTATGGCTAGGGAAGAAGAATCTGTTCCGATAATAATATTTGTTAATGGATTATTATTATATTATTATACGAGTAATTATGAATAAAAGTAATCATATATAGTTGCTGTAGCTGTTGCTTGGAGGATTTTAAAGGAAGCTTGGGAGGGCTTATAAGTTATCTGTTTATGGTTATTCATAGAGAATCTTTAAAAGACAGAGTAATTAGAATAAGAAATGATAGTGATAAGATAAATAGTTTGATTTCTGAATTTAAGCCATTTATTGCAAGTGTGGCGCAGAAAAGAGCTGGGAAGTTTTTAAGGTATGGAGTGGATGATGAGCTGTCCATTGGTCTGATGGCATTTAAGGAAGCTATTGATTCCTATGATGAGGCAAAAGGCAATTTTTTAAGTTTTGCAAGATTAGTTATAAATATGAGGCTTATTGACTACTTCAGAAAACAGGGCAGGGTTAGAAACATCAGCATGGACGGGCAAGCGGGGGAGACTATAGGAGAGGTTATAGATAAGAGATCCATGGAGCAGTACAGGATAGATAGTGAGAATGAAGAAAGAATACTTAAAATAATTGAATACAGAAAAGAACTTAATAAGTGGGGAATAACTCTTGAGCAGCTGGTAAGGATATCTCCCAAAAAGAGCAGTCTTAGAAATCATTATATAAGAGTAGCTCAAGTAATTGTTGATAATAGGAAGCTACTGGATACACTGCTTGAAACTAAAAGGCTTCCCATAAAAGAAATTGAGAAAATTATACTTATACACCGAAAAAAGCTGGAACGGGGTCGAATATATATAATAGCGGTGGTGGTGGCTTTGCTTCAAAATTTTAGCTATCTGGATGTTTGCAGAGGTGATGGAGGACAATGAAAGCTACAGTAATGGAAATACATAAAAACTACTGTATTGTTATGACCAAAGATGGGCAGTTCTTAAAGCATAAGGCTGCTGCTGGTTCAGTTGAAATTGGAGATGAAATAGTAATTAGTAAAGCACCTGAGGTAAGGTTGGGAAGACTTTATGCAAGGGGCTTTGCTATTGCTGCAGCAGTTGTGGTTGTTGTAGTGGGTGGTGTTTTTAGCTACAGGTATTTAAGCAAGTTTTATCCTGTGGGAGGTGTAAGAGAGCTTGCTAAAGCTGAGGTTGAAGATAAAGAGGTTTATCAGGCTGAAGCTCCTGCTGAAGTGGCAGTAACCCAGGAAGTAGGAGAGGAGGCTGATATGGTGGCAGCGGAATTTGAAGAAAGTGCTGTAGATGAAATTAATGAGGCAGGCGGTTTAATGTATGAAAAGGACTTTGTTGTAGAGGAAGGCATTGAGGTTGAGGAATTTATTATAGATGATTTGAGTTTTAAGTATGAGACCTTTGAAAGTGATGGAGAAAAACAGATACTTATAAGTTTTAAAAACACAAGCGGGAGTCTTTCATTTAATGGCAGTGCAGATATTATTCTTTTATCAGGTGATAGTATTTTAAAGGAATTACATATTGATTTAGTAGATTTGGGACCTTGGGAAGAAAAAGAGGAAACAGTGGTGTATGAAGAGGGTGCATCTATTCTTCGTATCAGGATGAATGGCGGATTTAATTAACTTACTATGTTATTTAAATTCAGAGAAGAGGCAGGTGGTAATCTGCATCTCCAACTATCTACAAGAAGATAGGGTGACGGATACCTGTTCCGTCCTCAGCTTCTCTTACTAACTGTTTATTCTAGATAACTGAAATTATTATTATAAATATTTATTTATTAGTCAATGCGTAAAAATATTAAGTGTTAATTAAAAATAAAAATAATTAATATTTTAAAAAAAATCTAAATTACCCCAATTATTTAGTGGCTTACATCGTATATATATAAAAATTATAAAAAAGCAGCAGGTGAGTTAAGGAGGAGTAAAAAATGAAGATTAAAACTAAAGTATTTAAAACATTACTTATAGTAATGCTTGCATTTGTTGCAATTGGCATGATTTTTACCGGATGCAAATCTAGTGAGATGATGTCTTTTGTGGATAAGGAAGCAGGCTATTACGGAGAAAATGAAGTTATGATGGAAGAAGCACCGGCGGTTTCGGCTACAGAAGACTTTGTGGGTGAAGGCCGGGAAAGTTATGGAGAGGTACAATTAACTGACAGGATGATTATAAAGAGTGCATATCTGGAGCTTGAGGTAGAAGTAGGAGAATTTGAAAAAATACTATTTAGGATTACAAATCTTGCAGAACAAAGCGGCGGTTTTGTCTCTAATACTAATAGTTATTCTGACGCAGAAGGAAATCTTACAAGCGGTAGCGTAACCATAAGAATACCTCATGACAAATACAGCATGGCTGTAGATAAAATAAAAGAAATGGGTCAGGTCAGAAATATTTCAATATCTGGCCAGGATGTGACCCAGGAATATGTAGATTTAGAGAGTAGGCTCAAGAATTTGGAAGCTCAGGAAGAGATACTGCTTGAGCTTATGAAGCAGGCTAAAAATGTGGAAGAAAGCATTGAAGTCCAGAGGGAACTCAGCTACGTGCAGGGTGAGATCGAGGTAATTAGGGGTAGAATGAACTACCTAGAAAATATGGTGTCATTTTCTTCAATTGATATTTATCTATATGAACCTGAGGCAATAGCAGCTGCTTCTGATTGGGGATTTATGGAAGCAATAAGGAATGGAATTAGGTGGGCAGTTAAATTATTTAATGGAATGATTACATTTTTAATAGTGATTAGCCCTGTATTAATACTTATTGCAATAATACTAATAATAGTATGGCAGGTTATAAGAGGAAGAAAAAGGAGAAGAGCTCTTGCAGAAAAAGACAATATTAAAAAATCTTAAGTATTAGTATAGTTTTTAATAAGGATAAGTTGCAGGCAATATAATAACTGATTTACGAAGGAGTTAGCTATGAGAGGAAAAAGTAAACTTTATGTTTTTTTAACCATTATGATTGCAATTTTATTATTTAGTACTGCTACGGTTTGTTATAGGGGTGGGGGCAAAACTGATGAAGAAGCAATACCAGGAGAGGACAAGATCTCAAGCGAAGAGTCTGATGAAATTATTAAATCAGTTAACGCAGATCTTTTGGATGGCAATACTGAATTTTCATTTAAGATTTTTAGGGAACTGGTTACAGAAGATAAGGATGAAAATATATTCATATCACCACTCTCAATTTCAACTGCTCTTGCCATGACATACAATGGAGCAGAGGGAGAAACAAAGGAGGAAATGGCAGAGGCTTTGGAATTTAAAGGTATTAGTCTTGAAGATTTAAATCAGGGTTTTAAAGATCTTATGGCTGGCATTCAGAACGCAGATGATGAGATTGAGCTAAATATAGCAAATTCAATCTGGCTTAGAGAAGGCTTTAATTGTAAAGAGGATTTTTTAGATAGAAACAGGAAGTATTTTGCCTCTGAGGTAGAAGAGATTGATTTTTCAAGTCCTGATGCTCCAGGTGTTATAAATAGCTGGATAGAAGATGCAACTGAAGGAAAGATTGAAAAGATGATAGATGAGATTTCGCTAGATGTTGTAATGTATCTTATAAATGCTATCTATTTTAAGGGTGACTGGACATATGAGTTTGACGAAGATGCGACTGAAGAGAAAGATTTCTATCTTTTGGACGGAAGCATAAAAAAAGTGCCAATGATGGCTCAGAGTGAAGAGTTTTTATATTTTGAAGGTGATAATTTTTCAAGTGTTAGGCTTCCGTATGGAGAGGAAAAGATTGCAATGTATGTAATACTGCCTGATGAGGGAGTTAACCCTGATACTGTTATTTCCTCTCTTAATGCAGAGAAATGGAATGAATATACCGGGTCCTTCTA
>JAUWCR010000045.1 GCA_030609215.1 Actinomycetes bacterium
GGCGCATAATAAATTAAATCTGTACGGAAGCAATCCTAAAATTAAAGAAAAAACAATTAATAACAATGAATTTGTATTTATTTTTCCATCATCTGACCAACCAGTAGAAATGAATAATCAGGCATGTTTCATTATAAAGTACCCCCAGATTGTAAGAATAGCAGATGAAAGACACCATTACTTTATGTTGCAGGCTGATAAAAGATATATAAAAGATATCGCCAAATCATTATATTTTATTGTTTATTAATTGAAATCTCTTTTGGAAAGAAAAGTAAGATGCCTCTCATTAGTCGTTTTTAACTTAACTAATTGATTGTGATTACAGAACAATTACATTCTTATGATCTTCTTGCTAATTTCGACTTCTCCAGCTTGTAATAAATAGGGAACCTGCACCAGAAACTGGCATAAATAACATCCAGCAAATTGCCCATGTAATTGATAATACACGAGCGCTATAAGTCATCCATTTAATTTTTCCCTTGACAGCATAATTCATTTATATATAATAAGTATGTAAAATATGATTTATATGAAATATAAGTAAAGGAGAATAAAAATGATGAAACATAAAAGAGGCAAACACATATACGGAACAGTAAAGGTTGGTGAGAGAGGACAAATAGTTATCCCAAAAGAAGCAAGAGAGCAATTTAATATAAAGCCTGGGGATAGCTTAATTGTACTCGGGAGAAGAAAAAGAGGGATAGCATTAGTTAAAGCAGATATTATGAATAGTTTCATAATGAAAATGTTTGGTGGGCTAGAAAACCTTGATGAAGAAGATACTGAATAACAAATTAATAATAAATAAAAGAAAGGAAATACAATGAATATGTTAATATCAACTATTGGTTTCAACCTTATGTCTTTCGGATTTAAAATCCGTAACTTTTTTAATCCCCCTGCTAATATTTTAGAGGAGGCTAAAATAAAGCCAGGGTTTTATATATTAGATTATGGATGTGGACCTGGAAGTTATTCTATTGCCGCTTCTGAACTTGTAGGAAAATTAGGGAAAGTTTATGCTCTGGATATTCATCCTCTTGCCATTAAGAAAGTAAAAGATATTGCATCAAAGAGACAGTTAGAAAATATAGAAACAATTCATTCTAATTGTAAAACCAGTCTACCTGAAAGTAGTATAGATACTATCCTTTTATATGATGTTTTTCATGAATTAAGTAATCCAAATGCAGTATTGGAAGAGCTGTATCGTATATTAAGGTCCGGCGGTATCTTGTCTTTTAGCGATCATCACATGAAAGAACATGAGTTCTTAACAAAAATTACAGCTAATGATTTCTTTAAGCCGCTTAAGAAAAATAAGCATACATATAGTTTTGTAAAAAAGAATTGTGTTATAATTTAATTGATATCATTTATAATGCTTTAATATAATAATAGAATTTAATAAAAATAATAGGATAAGAAATGGTATTTTATCAAACATTACTTATAATATTATCCTGTATTATCATTGCTTTGATAATATTACTTGTAATTTACCGGTGTAGATCAAATTCTACCTTTAAAAAAATTAAAACCCTCATAGAGAATTTAATAATAGATACCTATGACAATAAAGATGAGACTAGCAAAATAATTCAAAAAAATACTGGCATATATAATAAACAAATGCTTGAAAACTATATAGCCAGACTGAAAGAAAATATAGATACACTCCTAAGAAACTCCCAGCAAAAGACAAATTTAGTAAATTTAATTCTTAATAATGTATCTCTTGGAATATTAATAATTGATAATAATAGGAGAATTATACGAATTAATGAAAGCCTTATGAGTTTATTTTATTTAGATAAGATTAAAATTATAGATAACAAAACCATTATGGTTTTTAATAATGAAAATTTTGAAAACCTAATATCAAAATCTTTTAATAATTTAGAGGCCCAGCAAGAAAGAATAACTTTTTTTGGGGACGAGGATATATCCTTGGATATCGTAGCAATTCCTATTACACCAGAATGCAGTATTGTAACGAAAGAAGATATAAAGAAACTTAGGGATATGCGAACAAAAATAAATCTTTTTATAATAATTAGAAATATCACACAGGAAATCGAATTCTCAAAATTAAGAAGCCAATTTGTTGCCAATATATCTCATGAAATGAAAACCCCGCTTACTTCTATAAAGGGATATACTGAAACTGCAATTGAAGATGATATGAAAGATAAGAATAGAGTTAAGAGTTACCTCGGAAAGAGTTTAAAAGAAGTAAATAGGCTAAATTTTCTAATTGACGATGTCTTGAATCTATCAAAGATTGAATATAGGAGAAATATATTATTTGCTAAAAAGTATAACCTGGTCAATATAATAAATGAAGTCATAAATTCTCTGGTATTCTTAGCAGATCAGAACAATGTAAAAATCAAATTATATTGTGATGAAGATACAGTTTTTTTTATTACTGATGAAGAACTATTCAGACAAATGGTAAAAAATATAGTTGAGAATTTTATATTTCATGCAGGTAGAGACAAGAAATTAGATATAAATTTAAGTGAAGAAAATAATTATATCAATATTACTTTTACAGACAATGGGGTAGGAATAAGTAAAGAAGATTCTCCCTATATTTTCCAGAGATTCTATAGAGGGAAAAATCCTATAACTACCAAAACTATAGGATCGGGTCTGGGCCTATCAATAGTAAAACATATTGTAGAGCTACATAATGGGAAAATCAGTGTGAATAGTAAGCCAAATGTAAAAACAGTTTTTAAAATTGTTTTACCTAAAAAAGCAAAAGATTAAAATATTAATAAATAAAGTGTTTCTACTAAATTTAATAATTTATTTTGAAAAGGATAGTGATGGCTAAAATTATTTATGTCGTTGACGATGAGGAAAATATATTGGAAATAATTACTTTCAACTTAAAAAAAAGTAGCTATACAGTTAAGGGATTCCGAACTGGTTCAGATTTCTTAGATGAGTTCAATAGATCAAAACCAGATCTTGTTGTTCTTGATTTAATGCTTCCTGATATGGATGGTCTGGACATCTGTAAGAATATAAAGTCTAAAACTGATATTCCAATTATAATTTTGAGTGCAAAAAGTGAAGAACTTGATAAGATTCTGGGTTTGGAACTGGGTGCAGATGATTATATGGTTAAGCCTTTTAGTGTAAGAGAACTCATTGCAAGAATAAAAAATATATTAAAAAGAGCACCGATAGATACAAGTATTGGTGCATTAAAAAAAGAGTTTTATTTTGATGATATCAATCTATCAATCGATGAAAAAAAACACGAAATATTACTTGATAATAAATTTATAAAACTTAATCCCAAAGAATTCAAGACAATCTCTATGCTGCTTAGAAATCTAAACAATCTCTCTAAAAGAAATGACATTATTGCATACGTATGGGGTGAAGACTACTATGGTGACACCAGGACACTTGACGTTCACATTAGAAGAATTAGAGAGAAGCTTTCCTATAAAAATTTTGGAGGGAACTATATTAAAACAGTTCATGGTTATGGCTATAAACTGATAGATAAAATTTAATTATTTTTTAATATATATTTAACTTTTTGTTAACATATGCTTTATTTTTATCTGCTAGACTTACCTCCAATATCAATTTGAAAAATTTGAAAGGGAGGAAAGTAAAAATGGGTAAAATTAACATCATGAGGGGGAAAAATATATGGTTATTTCTTAGTATAACTGCCATTATTTTACTTCTGGTATCTCTTCCTTTAACAGGTTGCAAGAAAGATACTTCTACTGATAAAGAAGCAGCAACATCCACTGAAGGAGAAACAACATCCGCGCAAGAAGAGTCATCATCTGCAGGAGAAGAATTGAAATTCGAAGGCAAGGAACTGTTAGTATCTGGCTCTACTACTCTTCTACCATTTGCTGAACCTGCAGCAGCAGCATTTATGGAAAAATTCGGTGGCTCAATAACTGTAAATGGTGGAGGTTCTGGAGTAGGTGTCTCTGAGTGTATTAATGGTATTAATGATATTGGTAATGCCTCAAGACAAGCTAAAGACGGTGAGAAAGAAGAAGCAGCAGCAGTTGGTATTGAACTAATTGAAGTAACTGTAGCCTATGATGGAATATCAGTTATAGTAAGTAAAAATGTTAATGTATCAGAACTTACTACAAGGCAGCTATCTGATATTTTTAGATGTGAAATAACCAACTGGAGTGAAGTTGGCGGAGATGATGCCGAAATAGTATTAGCTTCAAGAGATTCTAACTCAGGAACATATGAATACTTCCTGGAACATGTTGTTCAGATGGGAAAATCAGAAAAAGATAATGATTTCTCGCCTATGGCTTTAGCACTTCAATCTAATGCAGATGTGGTAAATACAGTTACTGACAATGACAACGCAATTGGTTACATAGGTCTTGGGTATCTAAAAGAAGCATTAGACAAAAGCGCTAATGCAATAACTGTTGATGGTATTGATCCTTCTGTTGAAACTGTTCAGAATGGAACATATCCAATATCTAGAGGTCTGTATAATTACTACAGAAAAGGTGACCTGAGCGGAATGGGACAGTCTTATATTGACTTTCTTTTAAGTGACGAAGGTCAGCAGCTAGCACTTGATGCAGGATTTGTTCCTCTAAATAAATAACTTGTGATTTTTTAAAGAATTATATTCAAAATGGGGCTATGAATATGCTGTAGAGTAATCTTCATAGCCCTTTACACTAAAAAAACTGGAATAATAGATACAAATTTTATAAAATACTTAGGATGGAAAAACTAAAAAAATCAAAAAAATCAAAATTTAGAACTTTTAAAGCCTTTTTAATTTCAAGATTTATATTCATAAATGGCATTATTTCAATAGTAGTCCTGGGCTTAATATTAGCCTTTTTAGTATATAACTCAATTAAGTTTTTTTCATCATATCCTTTTTTTAGCTTTATTACCGGTACAAGATGGTCCCCTACTGTAAATGAGAAATTTGGTTTTGTACCTTTGATGGTGGGATCCCTCGAGGTAGCTTTTGGAGCAATAATAATAGCAGTTCCTTTTAGTGTCGGTGTAGCAATCTATATTGGAGAGCTTGCTCCAAGACCAGTAAGAGAGATACTAAAACCTATTATTGAAGTTCTTGCTACCTTACCATCAGTAGTGTTAGGCTTTATTGGATTAAAAACTATTGTTCCCTTTATTAAAAACTTTTTCAACCTAAGCATAGGTTTAACAGCTTTAAGCGGCTCAATAATACTTGCATTTATGAGCATGCCTACCATAATATCTATTTCCGAAGATGCCATAAATGCAGTTCCAAACAGACTACGTAATGCATCTTTAGCTTTAGGGGCAAATAAATGGGAAACTACATATAAAATAGTTGTCCCAACTGCATCATCCGGGATTTTAGCTGCAATTATGCTTGGACTTGGAAGAATTATTGGAGAAACAATGGCAGTTTTAATGATTACTGGAAATTCACCAAGAATTGTTTTTTCTTGGCTGCAACCAGTCCGAACAATAACTGCTACAATAGCAGCCGAAATGGGAGAGACGGTGCAGGGTGGTTTGCATTATTCAGCATTATTTGCAATAGGACTCATACTGTTTTTAGTTACTTTTTTAATAAATTTTACATCTGATAGATTTGTAAACAGGATAAGAAATTTATAGGCATAATGAAAAGAAAAAATTTAATACAAAAATTCTGGAATTATTTTTTACTATTCGTAACATTTATAGTAGTGGTATTTGTCTTAGGAATTATAATTTATGTAATTATTAAAGGTTGGCCAGCACTAAGCTGGGAATTTATCACTCAAAAGCCAGCAGCAGGAATGCGTGAAGGAGGAATATTTCCAGCTATTTTAGGTACTTTATACCTGATCATTGGAACAATTATTTTTTCATTGCCTATAGGAATATTTGCCGCTATATACTTAAATGAATATGCAAGCAAGAATCGTTTAACTAGAATAATACGATTATCTATTGTAAATGTCTCCGGTGTACCATCGGTTGTGTTTGGATTGTTTGGATTGGGATTTTTTGTTATTTTCCTTAACTTTGGAAAATCCATACTGGCAGGCTCCCTGACATTGGCATTGCTTATTTTACCAGTAATAATAACAGCAACCGAAGAAGCTTTAAAAACAGTTCCAAATTCATACAGACAGGCTTCATTAGCTTTAGGAGCAACTAAATGGCAGACAATAACAAAAATTACACTTCCACAGGCATTACCAGGTATAATAACTGGAAGTGTAATTGGTATAGGAAGAGCTGCGGGAGAGACTGCGCCAATAATATTTACTGTTGCAGCATTTTCACAGCCTAACCTGCCTAATTCAATATTCAGTCAGGTGATGGCATTACCGTATCATCTATTTGTATTAGCCACACAGCTTCCTAATGCACCAGAAGACATGCAATGGGGAACCGCACTTGTTTTACTAATAATGGTATTATTTTTTGCAACAATTGGCACAGTCGTTAGAACAAGATCCAGACTTAGAAGGGTAAATTTGTAATTAATTTTTTAAGTAGGCATAATTAAAGATACTTTATTAATAGATTAAAATATTGGTGAGGAACTATGAGAAAAACATTTAATGAACAATTAGATGGAATAATAGAAGATGTAATAACCATGGGAAGCTTATCCCAACAAGCTGTTCACAATGCTGTAGAAGCTCTAGTTGAAATGAACGTTGAACTCGCAGATAAAACAATTGAAGGTGATAAAGAAATAGACGATTATGATATTTCTATTGAGGAAAAATGTGTAATACTACAGGCTGAATATCAACCTGTTGCAAGGGATTTAAGACTGATTCATTCCATAAGCATAATAATTATCCATATTGAGAGAATAGGCGATCTTTCTGTTAATATAGCTAAAGTTGTAAAGAGACTATCTAAAAGCGGAGTAGAGAAAATGGAGATAGATATAATAGAGCTACTAGTTGAAATGGGGAATCTTGTACAAACAGAGTTTAATAAAGCATTAACTGCATTTAAAAACAAAGATGCAGAACTAGCCAACAAAATAGATGAAATAGATGATGCAGTTGATGATTTACAAAAAACAGTATTCAGAAAATTTTTTTCAAAAGCTAAATTATTTGAAGATGTAAGATTTATTGCTAATGCGTCTCTTGCAAGCAGATATCTTGAAAGAATTGGAGATCATGCAGTCAGCATTGGTGAAAGGGTTATCTATTTTCTAACAGGTGATTATAAAGTGTTTCATAGGAGTATATAGATTAAACTTTATGACCAATTATAAATTTTGAAGTTAATATTGAATTAACATTTTTTATCAATTTGAAAGTAATTTAGGATCGAGGTTATGAAGAATAATATAAAAATACAAACAAGAAATTATGGATTCTATTATGGAAACACAAAAGTTCTAGCAGATATTGATATGGATATTTTAAAAAACTCAACTACAGCAATAATAGGCCCATCAGGGTGTGGTAAATCTACTTTCATCAGAACTTTTAACAGAATGAATGATTTAATTGTAAATGCAAAAGTTGCAGGTGAAATAAAAATAGATGGTATTGATATCTATAAAGACAATATAGATGTTGTGGACCTCAGAAAAAAAGTTGGAATGGTATTTCAAAGGCCAAACCCATTCCCCAAAACAATCTATGAAAATATAGTATATGGACCCAGACTGCATAAAAGATGTACAAAACAACAACTGGACAATATAGTTGAAGTAAGTTTAAAGAAATCAGCATTATGGGATGAAGTAAAAAATAAACTTCGCGGCAGTGCAATGGAACTTTCAGGCGGACAGCAGCAGAGGTTATGTATAGCAAGGGTGCTTGCAGTGGATCCAGAAATAATATTAATGGATGAACCAGCTTCATCATTAGACCCTATTTCAACCCAAAGAATTGAAGACTTAATTGATGAATTAAAAGAAAATTATACAATAATAATAGTTACACACAATATGCAGCAAGCTGCAAGAGTTTCACAAAAAACAGCATTCCTGTTGACTGAAAACATTGGCGAACCTGCAAAACTTATAGAATATGATAATACCGATAAAATTTTTACAAACCCAAGCGATAAAAGAACTGAAAATTATATAACAGGTAGATTTGGGTAATCGTTGAAGCAGCACCACTTTTTTCTAAAATCAATTCTTTAAATAAGATTATATTTTAACTATAATGTAGAATACACAAACAGAGGAAAAAATCCTTTAATATTTAAGAGAATGGAAGTCAGGTGCATTTTAGCTTTGAAATGAATTCTATACTCACTATAGGATTGTTTATAATAATTGGAATTTTTGGCGGATTTGCTGCAAGAAAAATTAAGGTTCCAACCATTAGCGGCTATATTATTATAGGCATAATTCTAAGTTTATCTGGCATTATACCCAGGGAGATAATATATGACAAATTAGATATAATAACAGATATCAGCCTGGGAGTTATTGGTTACCTGGTTGGTGGAGGTTTATATCTAAAGAGACTGAAACAGTTTGGAAAAAATATTGCTATAATTACTCCTTTTGAGGCACTGGGAGCCTGGATATTTGT
>JAUWCR010000137.1 GCA_030609215.1 Actinomycetes bacterium
TTCCTGTACCAAATATTGCATCAACGATAAAGTCTGCTTCTTTTAAATTTTTCTTAAATATAGCCGTAGTTTCTTCATCATCTAACTTTAAATAATATAACCTTGTATTTTCTTTTTTTCTTAACTTTTTAAAATAAAATACTGAGTCTTGACTGAAGTTCTCAGATGGAGTTAAGTAAAACAAGGTTATATCTATTCCCGAATTAATTAAAACATCAGCTGCCACAAAGCCATCTCCACCATTATTTCCTTTGCCGCAGATTATTACACCTTTTAATTTATCTTTTACCTTTCTGTAGGTAAAATCCTTAATTATTATTTTAGCAACACCTTCACCTGCATTTTTCATTAACCATTTTGAATCAATGCCATCATTTATACATTTTTTATCTATTTCTGCTACTTGAGCACCTTTAAGTATTCTTTTTAATCTCATTTTCTATCTTTCTTATATAATTGCTATAGCATAAGCTACTGCATAATTCTCAGTTGCTGATATCGATATTTTAATCTCTTTGATTTTAAGTTTTTTAATATAATTATCCGTCTTTCCATATAACTTAATATAAGGCAAACCAGAATCCATTTTATCCATTTCAATTTCATTAAAAGATATATTTCCCCCAAATCCAGTCCTTATAGACTTAGCAACTGCTTCCTTTGCGGCAAAGCGTGCGGTGAAGCTTTCGTATTTTCCTTTCTTTTTACTTCTACAATAATCAATTTCACAAGAAGTATATACTCTTTTTAAAAAACCTGAATTTTTTTTTATTGCATTTTTTATTCTTTTTACTTCTACTATGTCAACACCAATTCCATATATTTCCATAAACTCATTACTCCACTGTTACACTCTTGGCAAGATTTCTTGGCTGATCCACATTTCTCCCCAGATGTTTGGCTATATAATAAGAATATAACTGCAGCGGTACAATGGTCAATATTGCATATAATTCCTCTATAGTTTTAGGAATATGAAAAACATAATCAGCATATTTTTTTGTATTTTCATCTCCTTCAGTAATTATTGAAAATATAGCAGCCTTTCTTGCTTTTACTTCCTGAATATTGGAAAGAATCTTCTCATATACAGAATCGATTGGCATTATCCCAACTACAACCGTTTTAGTATCTGTAAGAGCTATAGGACCATGTTTCATCTCCCCGGCCGGGTATCCCTCTGCATGAATGTATGAAATCTCCTTAAGTTTCAAAGCACCCTCTAATGCTGCTGGAAGACTATAAATTCTTCCTATAAATAGGAAGCATGTAAACTTATAAGTTGCATCAGCAATACGGGCAATTTCATCAGCCTTATTTAATATATTCTGAATCTTATTAGGAATAATTTCTAATTCTTCTATTATTTTTTGACATTTACTTTGGCTGATATGTTCTTTAACCCTAGCAAAGTACAGACCCATAAGATACATCACCATAATTTGAGCAGTAAAAGTCTTAGTTGCGCAAACACCTATTTCTGGGCCTGCATGGGTATAAATTACTGAATCAGATTCTCTTGCTACTGTACTCCCAACTACATTAGTAATTGCCACTATTTTAGCACCTTTCAACTTTGCCTCTCTTATTGCAGCCAATGTATCGATAGTTTCTCCTGATTGAGTTATGGCAACAAACAAATAATTATCCTCTACTATTGGATCTCTGTACCTATATTCTGAAGAAAAATCTATTTCAACTGGAATTTTTGCCCACTTCTCAATTATTTGTTTACCAATAAGTGCTGTATGATAAGATGTTCCACATGCAATAATATGAACCTTTTTTAAGTTTTTTACCTGCTCAATTGATAAATTAAGTTCATCAAAATTTAACTTACCGTCTATAAGTCTGCCCCTCATTGTCTCTTTAACTCCATATGGCTGCTCAAAAATTTCTTTTAACATAAAATCTTCATAGCCGCCCTTTTCAGCACTGGCAATATTCCAATTAACTTTAAATGATTCTCTCTCAATTAATTTTCCTTCTTTACCGAAAATCTCTACTTTATCTTTTGTTATCCTAACTGTTTCAAAATCATTAATAACTACAAAGTTTCTGGTATGTTCCAGTACTGCAGGCATATCTGAAGCTAAAAAGTTTTCATTTTTTGATATTCCTACAATTAAGGGACTTGCAATCCTGGCTCCAATTAGCTCGCCAGGATGTTCGGCAGAGATTGCTACAATAGCTCCTGATCCTTTTATCTTTTTTAAAACTTTTTGCATGGCAAACAGTAAGTCTCCGTTATAATATTTCTCCAGTAGATGAGGCAGGACTTCAGTATCAGTTTCTGAAATAAACTTATGGCCTTCCTTTTTAAGCTCTTCTCTAAGCTCAGCATAATTCTCAATTATTCCATTATGAACAACTGCAATTCTACCGCTGCAATCCAGGTGAGGGTGGGCATTCGTCTGTGTTGGTTCACCATGCGTAGCCCACCTGGTATGCCCGATTCCACAATTTCCATCTATTTTTAATTCTTTTGCTTCCCTCTCTAGTGCCCTTATTTTTCCTTCTTCTTTGATTATGCTAATTTCAATATTTGTTGGGCTGCCCGCTTTCCTGTCAGCACCTTGGAGCAAAGCAATTCCTGCAGAATCATAACCCCTGTATTCCAGTCTTTTAAGCCCATTTATCAAAATGTTTTTACAATTCCTGTTCCCAACATATGCAACAATTCCACACACTTAAATCCTCCAAAATATTTAATATCTAATTTTATTATTTCAATTCACCGAGTTATAAGTTTAACTACTTAAAATCCAACCTCGGTAATAATTGAATATTATAACAGAAGAGTTAAGAATATGGGATAATTGAATTAATCTATATCTTATATGTGTTAACATTCTTAGATAATATTGGTATATACATGTGAAGAAGCAAGGTTGCTTTGCTAATTTTTTCCTAAGCTGTGGATACCTTGGAAAAATATTATGTATTTTAGATAAATTATACTTGCTGTTTGCAACGCTTGCAGAGTCATTAGCACATCAGCACCACTTGGGAGAATACCTGCAATAAGAGCATTCTTTATAAAATCACCAGAAGGTCTTGGATCTCTTCCTACAATTTTTTTTAAATTTATATTTAAACAAGGATAATTCATCAAGAGAAAAAACTTATCTCTTAGAGAATTGTGGTTTTTTTCTAGCTTTTTTAAGCCCGTATTTCTTTCTTTCTTTTACACGGGAATCCCTGGTTAGAAAACCTTCCTTTTTAAGTATTTCTCTATACTCATTATTAACTTCAAGAAGAGCTTTGGAAATACCGTGCCTTAAAGCCCCGGCCTGCCCAGATATTCCACCACCTTTTATACTGGCAATTATATTATAGGCAGTATCTGTACCAGTTAATTTAAGTGGCTCTACAACCATAGTCTTTAGAGATTCTCTATTAAAATATTCACTAAATTCTTTATTATTTACTACTACTTTACCTTCGCCCGGGACTAGCCTTACCTTTGCAATAGAATTTTTTCTTTTACCGGTAGCATAATAAGAAACTTTTTCAGCCAATTATTTCTCCTTTTTATATTTCAATTTTTTCCGGGTTCTGCGCCCCATGGGGATGATTTTCCCCTGCATAAATTTTTAATTTTTTTATAACTTTCCTGCCCAATATATTATGAGGAATCATCCCTTTTACTGAACTTCTTAAAACAAGCTCAGGTGATTTCTTCATCATCTCTTCCAAATTTTTAACTTTTAAATTTCCAATATACCCTGAATGCCTATAATACTTTTTTTTATTCATCTTATCGCCAGTTACTTTTATCTTGTCTACATTTATTACAATTACATAGTCGCCACAATCTACATGTGGTGTAAATATAGGTTTATTTTTACCCCGTAAGATTTTTGCTATCTCTGTAGATAACCTTCCTAATATTTTGCCTTCAGCATTTATCAGAAACCACTTTCTTTTTATCTCTTCTTTTTTTACATTAAATGTCTTTAATCCAACATTTACCATAAATTCCTCCAATCACAAATCAGTATTCAACCTTTGTGAGAAATAATCCTCTTGCAGGTACAATTTCCCCACTGAGTTTCCTGTCTTTTTTCAGTATTGCCTCTTTTATACTTTCTAATTTTCTCTGATTAAAACCAACTTCTAAAACAGTTCCAACAATAATCCTTGCCATATTATACAAGAATGAATTTGCAGCTATTTTAAAAACTATTAAATCCTGTTTATTCTTATTAATTGTAAAACTATAGATTTCTCTTATAGTACTTATTGTATTCTGACTACCCGCGGCTTTGCTACAAAAAGATTTAAAATCCTTCGTTCCTGTAAATATCTTTGCTGCTTTTTTCATCAGCCCCAAATTTAACCTTCTTGTAATTAAAATACTATACTTTTTCAAAAAAACACTGCAGCTATTATTATTTACAATAAAATAACTATACTCCCTCAGCTTTGCGCTTCTTCTCGAATCAAAAGATTCTCCGACTAAATTAATTTCTCTAATACCAATATCGTCAGGGAGCAGACAATTTAACTGCCATTTAAATTTATATAAGTCTAAATCTTTATCAGTTTTAAAATTAATTACCTGATTAAGTGCATGAACACCTTTATCAGTTCTGCCAGAATAACTAAAATCTTCAAACT
>JAUWCR010000106.1 GCA_030609215.1 Actinomycetes bacterium
TGGGAAAATCCTGTAAATCCAGAGGGAGCTTTTGACAGGTTTTACAAGGCAGGGATTTTATTACTTGCGCCATTGGTTAATTTGGAAAAAGTGAAAAGTTTTAAAGCTAAATTGACAATACTTCCTTTAAAAATAGAGAAAGTGGCGGTTTGTCCGGTAAGAGCTGTCATAGTTGAAGAGTAAGTATAAACATCATTAGTTGAGAGGTATAAAATATATTATAGAATTTAATTTATTTTATAATCATATATACATCATGCTGATGGAAGGGGGGTAATTTTTAGGTTAAAAGAATTTTTAAAATGTTTTAAAGAAAGAGGAGGAAGAAAATGAAAAAGTTTTTAACAATCCTGGGAGTGTCTGTAATAAGTATTGGGATGCTTGTAACTTTTTCCCTTACAGGTTGTAAAGGTACAGTAGAGGAAGCAGTTACAGAAGCTGTAGAAGAAGCAGTAGGAGAAGTGGAAGAAGCAGTTGAGGAAGTTGTAGAAGAAGTGGAAGAAGTAGCTGAAGAGGAAGAAGAAGATTTAGATGTAATTGATCCATTTATCCTACAATTAAGAGAAGGCCTTGACAAGTATAGAGGTGAAATTAATTACAAGGGTGAGTATGGAGCTACACCAACTTGGGATAATGAGTTATTTTTAACAATAGCAGAAGTCGAACAGATAAGAGAAGGTAATCCAGAAACTGGTAAACCGTGGAAAGTTGGTTACGTAATGGATGCTTCAGGCGGAAGCCATACGACTTCTATGCTTAAAGCAATGAATGATGTTTTTGATTATCTAGGTATGGACTTTCTTGGGGAAGTTGATCCGCAATATGATCCAGCTGCAGAGAGGGCAGGTGCTGAGAACTTTATTGCTGCAGGTGCTGATGTAGTTATTGGAGCTCCTATTAATCCGGTTGCTTCTGCAGAATCTTTCAGGCCAGTTTTAGATGCAGGCAAGGATTTTGTTATCTGGTCAAATATACCTGAAGGTTATGAATATGGAACAGATTTTGTAGGAATGTCAAGTGCAATGGCTGAGGATCTTGGTAAGCTTACACTTGATTTACTTAAGCAAGGTGTTACAGGACCGACTGAGGTAGCGTTTATTTATATGGATATGGATTTCTGGGTTGTAAATTTAATAGACGATATGGCAAGGAAAGCAATAGAGGCTGATCCTAATCTTGAAATAGTAGAAGAACTTGGCTATGCTCTTGAGGCAGATTGTTTTGATCTAATGACAGCTGCAGTTCAGAGATATCCAGATATTACAAGAGCTTATGGAAATTATTTCCTGCCGGCAGCTTACGCAGCAGATGCTTGCGTGCAGCTTGGGCGAGACGATATCAAGATTGCATGTTTTGCTATAGATGAGCCTACTCTTGTGAGCATATTAACAGGTGGCAATGTAATGGGAACTGTGTCAGATAATCCATATCAACTAGGTGCGAATCTTGCTATTTTAGCTGGTTGCGGTGTAATAGATAAAGCTGCTCCTGAATTTACAATTACTCCTGCTATACCATTTAATGAAGATAACTTAGTAGAAAATTGGGAATTAACTCAAAAAATTCCACTTCCGGATAGTATTATAGGATTATTGGAAGAGTAGTATGAGGATTAAAGATTGAAATAGTTTAGTTGTAATAGGAGTGGAATAATAAATGTTTTATTCTGCTCCTATTCTTAATGTTTGTTATAAAGTTTGCTCTCTAGAGAGTGAAAGGTGAGATTATTGAGTAATAAAGAAGATAAAAGTCTAGAAAAAGAAATGGAAGGTTTAAAAGAGACAATGGCCATATATCTTGGGTCATTAATTAGAGAGGTTGTTAAAGAATTTGGAGATAAGGGTAGAGAAGTAGTGAAAGAAGCTGCAAGAAAAGGTGGACTGTGGCAGGGTAAGAAATATATTAGTGATAATAATATTAAGGAACGAGGTACAAAAGCAGTAGCTGATTTTTTTGGAAAAATGAGCGATGTTGAACTTTTTAAAATAAAGAATGAAGAAGCTACTGATAAAAGATATGTTTTAAAGACAGATATATGTCCATATATTGAAATTTGGAGAGAAATGGGTATTCCCGAAGATTTGCCTGATTTTTGTATTTTAGCTACACATTATGATTTAGGTTTAGCACAGGCTTTTAATCCAAAGTTAAAAATTAAATTGCCAGAAGATATGATTAGAGGCAGCAGCAGCTGTACTTATGTATTTGAGGAAGAGGATTAGAGGTTTACTGTAAAAGCTAATATATAAAATATTTAATTTAAAAACATTATAAAATAAGAAAAGTATCACCATCATGAAAAGATTAGAGAAGAGGATTGGGTTATGCCAGATTATATAAAACCAATTTATAATGCAGTATTAAATTTTGACATAGACTTAGTTAAAAAGCTTGTATCAGAAGCAATAGATAAAGGAATAGATCCAATCGAAATAATGAATGAAGGCTTATCTAAAGCTATTGTTGAAATAGGAGATAAATTTGGCAGGGAAGAGATTTTTTTAGTTGAGCTTATGGTTGCTGCTGATGCCTGTAAAGCTGGTGTAGAAATAGTAAAAAAGAATATACTTGATAGTGAAATAAAAGCTGAAAAACCAAAAGGGGTTATTGTAATAGGCACTGTCGAAGGGGATATTCATAATATTGGTAAAGATATTTTAAAAACACTACTTGAGACGTCTGGATTTGAAATACATGATATAGGGGTTGATCAGCCGGCAGATAATTTTATAAAAAAGGCTGTTAGCATAGATGCAAAATTGATTGGTTCATCTGCACTTCTTACAACAACGAGCCCTAATCAAAAAGAGATAGAAAAAAAACTACAGGAAGCAGGCATGAAGGGTAAAATTAAAACTATAATAGGAGGAGCTGCAACCAATTCAGAATGGGCAAAAGAAATAGGGGCTGATTTTTATGCTTCTACTGCGACAGAAGGAGTAAAAATTATAAAGAATTATTTTAAAGGAGAATAAAATGAGGGCTAAATTAGAAGTCCTTAACAGGCAAGAACTTGATGATATTTATCAGACAGCAATAGATATACTTGAAAAAATTGGAACAAATATAGAAGATGACGAGATAATAAAATTACTTAAAGATAATGGATGCAGGGTTGGAGAAAATAAAATAGTCTATATTCCGGAAAACGTTATTGAAAAGTGTCTAAAGACTACACCAAGAGGGAAAATTAATATTGCAGGTAGAGATAATTCAAAAGATATGGTAGTAGACGGCAATCAAAAATATCCCTATATCATATCACACGTCCTCATGAATTATTATGATGAATTAAATAATAATTACAGGACAATTACTAAAGAAGATATGAAAAGGTTTATTACAATATCAGATTATCTGGATACTATAAGTGGTGTGTGGATGTGCACGCTAATGCCTGATTTTAAAAAAATGTATTCCTTTTATGAATACGAATTAGCCATTCGTAATACTACAAAACCAGTATGTATCTCCAGTTTTGAACCTGACTCTATCCCACCTGCCTATGAATTGGCTGAGGCAATTGTTGGCGGCAAAGAAGAACTTATGAAAAGACCTTTAACCGTTGCTTTTTGTGAAATATCCCCGCTTACATGGAATAAATATGGCTGTGATATGTTAAAAGCGACAGCAAAATGGGGCATACAACCAGTAATTACAGTTGAAACACCCATGGGAGATACTGGTCCTGCTACGTTTGCAGGCAATATTGCTCAGAAAATTGCAGAACTTCTAAGCGGCCTTGTTATAGTTCAGCTGCTGCAAGAAGGATTACCAGTATTTTTTGTAGTTCCGTTGGAAACTTTTGATATGAGAACAGCACAAATATGTCTTGCAAGTAGAACTGATTACGTATATGGCTGCGCAGTTGGCCAGATAGAAGAATATTTGAATATTCCATTCTTTTCACCTGTTTCTCCTGATTCAAAACTGCTGGATATGCAGGAAGCATATGAACTTGGTTTTTCATTACTGCCGCGAATCCTGAGTGGAAATAAAGGTATAGTTATACATGGCCTTGACCAAACCCATGCTATAAATAATGAGCTTTTAATAATGATGGATGAGATGATACTTTCTGGAAGGCGTATGATAGATGGAATTGATGTAAATAAAGAAACTCTTGCATTTGATGCACTCAAGGACGTAGCAGGCAAGATGGATGGAGACAGGAGGAACGGGCATTTTCTAAATCACAAACATACACTGAAGTGGTTTACAAAGGAATGGGTGCCAAGGAGAGACGCTGTTATAGATAAATATCGTAGAGAAAAGTGGATTGAAGCTGGGTCAAAATCATTCCTGCAGCGAGCAAATGAAAAGGTAGAAGAGATTCTTGCAAGTCACAAACCCGAGCCGCTGCCTAAAGATATAGAAGGCAAGATAGAAGAAATATATAAGAAATATAATATTCCTAAAGTATAAATATATATAATTTAAATCAGTTAAGGTAAAAAAAATGAAACAAATGACATCCAGGGAAAGAGTTTATACAGCTTTAAATTTTAAGGAACCTGATAGGGTTCCAATATGTTTTGGCGGGAATAGCGCTACTGTTATTGAAGAGGTACCGCCTAATGGGCGCGCTGCAACAAATCTTTATAGGTTTATAGGGATAAATGATGTAGATCCCAAATATGCAATGGTTGGAAATATTGTAGGTGCGCCAGATGATAGAGCAATAGAAAGACTACATTCTGATTTTCATTATCTTTATTCAAACCCGCCAATAGATACAATAAAAGTAGATGAGAATACTAAAATCTATCCTTTCAGTTTTGGCATGAGAATAAAAAGTATGGGTGGAAATGATATGATAGATTTTACAAATCCTCCAATGAAATACATTACTACTGAGAAGGATATAGATGGGTATTCTTACTGGCCGAAACTTGATATAGATATTATGAAAGGTGTTACCAAGAATGCAAAACATCTTCACGAGAGTACTGATTATTTTGTATGCGCTGATTATCCTTTTTCATATTATCCAATTAATGGCTATGGTTTTAATAGCGGAATGGATAAGTATTTTATGGATATGATAGCTAGTCCTAAATTATACCATAAGTTGGCTGATAGGTTTTTAGAAACGAATCTTTCCTACCTGGCTCAATTTTATAGTGAGATAGGTCCCTATATTGACTGTGCAATGGTTTATGATGACCTTGGAACCCAAACAGCAGGTCTTGTGTCTCTTGATACCTATAGGAAAAGGATAAAGCCTTATCAGGCTGAGATTATTAAGAATATAAGGAAATATATTAAGCCTGAGGCGAAGATTCTAATACATACATGCGGTTCAGTATATAGTTTTATACCTGATTTGATAGAGATAGGAGTGCAAATATTAAATCCGCTGCAGCCACTGGCAAAAAATATGGAACCATGGAGAATTAAAAAAGATTTTGGAAAGGATATAGCGCTGCTTGGAGGCCATGACACTCAGCTGCTTTTACCTAATGGGACTCCTGAA
>JAUWCR010000118.1 GCA_030609215.1 Actinomycetes bacterium
ATTTTGTTGAAAGCGAATTTGCTTTTTTAAAAAACAGTCTGTTTTAGGCCGATATAGTGGGATTTTTTAAATAAAAATATTAAGTTGCAGAATTGCTGGAGGATTGGGCTGTTGTGCAAGCAGGTTGTCATTTTAATATACATATTATATTATTTAACGACTATCTCAATCGTCAATATTTAAGTGATAGCAATATGATTAAAATAAATGATAAAATTACAAAAATATCAGTTATAGGCGGGAGTCAGGTTGGCAGTGATATCTACGATCTCGCATATGATGTTGGCAGAGAAATTGCAAAAAGAGGTGCTATACTCATCTGTGGAGGCTTAACAGGTGTAATGGAAGCAGCCTGCAGGGGAGCTAAAAAAGAAGGCGGCTTAACTATAGGTATTCTTCCATCTGCAGATGAAAGTAATGCAAACAAGTATGTTGATATTAAATTGCCTACTGGTTTTGGATATGCAAGAAATATTCCTATAGTCTTATCAGCAGATGCTGTGATTGCAATTAATGGCGGTCCAGGAACTTTATCAGAGATAGGATATTCATTAACTTACAATAAGCCAATAATAGGTTTACAGACGTGGCAGGTCAGCCCATTTTACAAAGAAGATTCTCCATTTATTATTAAAGCAAATTCTGCATACGAAGCAGTTAAATTAGCATTCGAGTCCATAAAAAAATTAAAACCTTAATTTTCTACCTGTACTATCTATGTAAATACCTTTACAAAATTCATTTGCAGGTTTGAAAGTGAAGATTTAAGGTTCTCTTTCTCTTCTGCACTCACTTCATCTGAAATAATTTTAAGTAATGCATCAAAACAATCAACTGCTAATTTCGCTTGTTGTCTATCTTTATATTTATCATTTACTCCTACAGGAATACCCATCTTTTTATAGGCAAGACTGGAAAGAGACATCATCATCTGGACTACTATATCTTTTGTGGTTAATCTATCAATTTCTTCCTGAAGCTTTTTAACCATCTCTTCCTCTTCTTTTCTTTTTTTCTCTTGCTCCTCCGTCTCTTTAACTTTATCCTCTACAGTTTTTCCTTTTGCTTCTTTACTTTCCTTTTTTATTTTTTCATTTACAATACCAGATTTACCCTTCAATTTCTTATCTTCACCATCTCCGCTTTTACCTTTTTCCTTTTTATCTTTTTTTGCCAAATTAATCACCTCTACATAATAGATAATATAATAATATATTTAATCTTTAAAATTTACTATTCTGATTCATATTTTATTAATGAAAATATGTCATAACCTTCCAGCAATTTTCTTGGATTTAAAAACTCAAGCTCAATTAAAAAACAGAAACCTACTACATTTCCACCATTTTTTTCTACAAGTTCAGCTTTTGCCTTGGCAGTACCTCCTGTTGCTACAAGATCGTCAACTATCAATACCTTATCACCTTTATTTACAGCATCTACATGCATTTCCAAAATATTGCTGCCATATTCAAGATCGTAAGAGGCTTGAGTAGTCTTATAAGGCAGCTTCCCAGGTTTTCTAACCGGTATAAATCCAACACCCATCTTGTAAGCCATTACGGCACCGAATATGAAACCTCTTGCTTCAGCACCAAGTATTGCATCTATCCCAACTCCGCCGTAATGGTCAACCATCTCATCAACTGCATACTTAAATGCTTCCCCATCCCCTACAAGGGTGGTAATGTCTCTAAATACTATTCCTTTTTTTGGGAAATCAGGAATATTTCTTATTTTAGATTTTAAATCCAATTTTTCTCCTTTTCTCTACCTTTATAATTTATTTTTCTTTATTTAAAAAACACTTTAGCCAATATTTTTGTCTATTTACTTTCCCCCTGCTACTCCATTAACAAGCTGATCTATTAAATAATTTATATTTAAGCCTTTATAGCCTAATTGTGATAATATTTCCTGCACATTATATTTTTGACCATAGCTCCAGAGCTCTCTTAGGAAATCACCGGCTTTCTTTTTCTTATACCACGAGTAGCCAAAATTATTCAGCATATAATCATTCAATTGTGCTTCAAAAATCCATGCTCTTATATAATTTGTACAGTAAAATGCTTCATCTACATCTTTTAAATAATTTTCTGAAGGCCATTCCATTAAATTTGACGAGGTTAAAATCTCACTATATAATCCATCTTTCCCTTCGATATCTGTTCCATCCTGAAGCTTAAGTTCATATTTTAATTTAGCTGCATACCTTCTACAAAACCATAACTTTATTGTATTTGAAAAATAAACAAACTCATCCGCAGCAGCAGGGTCCATTCTGAGCATATCAACCAGCCAGCTTTTATTCTGCATTAGATGTTCAAGGCAGAAAGCATACCCTTCAGTTACAGCATTATCTCCTAAGAATCTATACTCAAATTCAAGACTACTTTTAGTGCTGGCAAAATGCTGCGCATGTCCCCCTTCATGAAACATTGCCTCGTAATCATCCTGGCCTCCAGTTGGCATTACAACTAAATATATTTCCTGTGGTATGCAAACAGTACAACAAAAAGCCCTTGGAGATTTATTTTTCCTCTCCTCTACATCTAAATAAATATTAGACTGTTTGTCTAAATCTATACCCATACCTGATAAAGTTTCTCTAAACAAATCAATAAGACAGCCTTTTTTAAAAAATATGTCATATTTTTTAGCTCTTTTAAAAAATGAGAAATCACTTCTCTTTGATTCTTCCAATCCTATCCCCAGTTCCTTTTTTAGAAGATGTCCAAAATTCTTCTCATATAAATCCCGGGTTTTACTAAGAAGTTTTTCCATTTCAGATTCTAGTCTATTAAAATCCTCATCTTTTAAAAAAGAAAAAAGCTCTCTGTAGCTGGAAAATCCTAAATCACACGCATGTTTATGAACAGTCTTCCAATACTTAATTAAATTTATATTAAAGGATTGTGCAACCTTCTGATTCCTTTTATATTCAATAAAATCCCTTTTCTTCCTATTAGGCTCATTTGAGAGTAAAACTTCAGAGTATCTGAAAGGTACTTTCTCTCCTTCTATTTCTATTACTGCCTTTGCCTCTTCTTCGGCCATCTTATCAACTAAATCTTTGACCTGTCTTTCAAGATAACATTCTGTATAAAACTTTAATAGATAAGATGCTCTTTTTTTATCCTCACCTAAACTTTTATCTTTAAGATCCTTAAAAAAATTAAAATTTTCTATTAAGAACAAACTATCATACTCATTATATATATCACTTAAGTTTAGGCTATCCTTCTGCCCTGAGAAATGAAGATAATATTCCTTTTCTATCCTTGAAAGAAAATTCTCTGAATCTTTTTTATATTTTTCAATATCCATTATTAGTATCCTCTACATCCCTTATTTAAAAATACTTACATATCTAATTATTGCTGCCTTTTAACCAATATTGTTTTTTACAGCTTTCACAATGCTTTCTTTGTCAAAACCATAAGAAGATATAAGATCTGAAGGAGATCCTGATGCACCAAACTTATCCTTAATTCCCATTCTTATTACTCTTGTAGGATTTTTCTCAGCCAGCACCTCACATACAGCACTCCCAAGACCTCCAATTATATTATGGTCTTCAACAGTTATCACAAGCTTTGTCTTTGAAGCACTCTCAATTATTAAATCAGTGTCTATAGGTTTAATTGAAGACATGTTTATCAAATCAATTTCTATACCTTCTTCCTCTAATTCCTTGGCTGCAGAATAGGCAATATGAGTTGTGAAACCAGCACTAATTATAGTTGCTTTATCACCTTCAAATATTTTTACACCTTTACCTATATTAAACTTGTAATTATCATTAAATATTAAAGGACTGCCGCCCCTGCAAAGCCTAATATAGCACGGGCCGCTATAATCAATAATTGTTTCTATAACTTTTTCTGTTTCAGTGCCGTCACATGGTGAAATCACGATAATTCCTGGTATTGCCCTCATAATTGCCACATCTTCTATGGCCTGATGTGTTGCTCCATCCTCACCTACGGAAATACCTGTATGGGTGGCACATATCTTTACATTTAGCCCAGGATAAGCTATGGAGGAACTGACCTGATCACAAGCCCTCTTTGATGCAAATACTCCAAATGTTGATACAAATGGTATTTTTCCCATAGTTGCAAGTCCAGCAGCAGCACTCATCATATTTGCCTCAGCTATTCCAAAATCAAAAAATCTATCAGGAAACTTCTTAGCAAATATAGAAGTTTTAGTTGACTTAGAAAGATCACAGTCTAGAACTACAATATCTTTATTTTTTTCACCCAACCGGGCAATTGTCTCTCCATAAGCTTGCCGGGTAGCAACTTTCTCATTACCATCAGATAATATTTTTTTAACACTTTCAGGAATCATTCTAATCCTTTCTTTTCTAAACTTTTCTTTAATTAATATTAATTAATTGACTATCCCTGTAACAACCTGCTGCCAGCCTATAAAAAAATACAAAGACTGCAGAATTGATCTAAAGAAATTAACTACTTGCAGCAGTTTTAATAATATCATTTATAGCCTTCTTCTTCTCTTCTGGTGAAGGTGTTTGCCCGTGCCAGCCACACTCGTTTTCCATAAAAGATACACCTTTACCCTTAACAGTATTTGCCACAATACAAACAGGCTTGCCGGTAATACTAATTGCTTTATTTACCGCATCTTCAATTTCGTAAAAGTCATGACCATTTATCTCGATGACTTCCCAGCCAAAGGATTTCCACTTATCTATAATCGGTTCACTGTTCATAATATCCTTGGTAAAACCATCTATCTGGAGTCCATTTCTATCCAAAATGGTAATTAAGTTACCGAGTTTGTAATGAGAAGCTGCCATTGCTGCTTCCCAAATCTGTCCTTCATCGCATTCCCCGTCTCCAACTATTGCAAATATATTACATCCTAAATTATCCAATCTTGCTCCCAGTGCCATCCCAACAGCACAGGAAAGACCCTGGCCTAAAGATCCTGTGGACATTTCAACCCCTGGAGT
>JAUWCR010000044.1 GCA_030609215.1 Actinomycetes bacterium
ACTTCATTTAAAACCTATTCTTTTAAAAGAGCTCCTTCTTTCCATCAAGAAACACTGGTGCCTATATATAAGATCTCATTTTCAGCAAAGCTCTCAACTATTTAACTAATATGATTTTTAATTACAATACGACAATTGTCAAATAATTCTATTATTATTTTTTATCAATAAATTAATTATTTAATATTTGCTTTTCTACTTGAAAAATCTTTAATTAGTTGATAAGGTAATACTATAATTATAAAGTAAGGAATTAAATTATGAGTATTACAACAATAACAAAAAAGGGCCAAATTACTATTCCAAAGTCAATAAGGGATAAATTAGCTATTAAGGATAATGATAAGTTTTCTGTTAAATTGGTTGGAAATAAGACTATTATTGAAAAAATCCCTTCCCTTCTCGAGCTTGAAAGCTCAATAAAAACCATCAGAGAAAGAAAGAAATCGAACTGGAAAGAGATCGAAAGGAAAACTCATGAAGCCCGGGCCAAAAAAGCTGTGAAGGGAAATTATTGATATGAAGGAAAGAATATATGCTGATACTAATATTTTTATTCGCTTTTTTGCTGATGACATGCCTGGGCATACAAAAATTTCAAAAAAAATCTTTAAAGGCCTATTAGAAGATAAATATGAATTATATATTTGTGATTTAGTTTTTGCTGAAATTATTTATGTCCTGGAGAGTTATTACAAGCTTAATAAAAAAGATGTCCTGGAGAAAATGCTTGCGATATTAAAATTCAAGAACATGGTAGTTGAAAACAAATCAATAATTATTGAAGCTTTAGAGTTTTATAATGAGAAAAATATTGATTTTACTGATGCTTACATGGCCTGTCATGCCAGAAAGGCTGGCTGCAATAAATTATTTTCATTTGATAAAGATCTCACTAAAATCGATTTCCTAAAAATAATATCTATATAAATTTTATTTATAACCATACAGCCTTAATCCATTAATAATTACTAATAATCAAACTTTTAAATACACTTAAAAAGATTTTTCTTCCAGCAATAATAATAGCTAAAAATATAGGAAGCTCAATCCATAAGGAGCATGGGTAGAAAAATAAGATTACAAATTAACCAGCCTGTGGATATTTACTTCAATTTATTTGACGTCTTCCATAGCTTTATTGATTCGTTTAAGCGCATTATCCAAGTCAAAATTCTCTTGTTCTTTCTTGGTTAACACTCCAAATAGTTCATCCTTAATGCGTAATCGCATATCTTTAATTTCATCATTCGACCGACCAAGATTAATTATATATTTTGATAAGTCTGGATCTCCGATGTCTTCCTCGATTTTCTTCTTAAAAAGCCCTATAACATCTTTATTCGATAAATCAAAGCCATTGCGAATAATAAAATCAAGATCATAAAAATCACGCGGAGCAATTGTTAATCTAAGCGCCGCGGCACGTAGCTTCTCACCCACAATCTCATCAAGCGATAAACAGTTAATCTCACCTCCATCGAACAAAGGCTCACCGGTAAACGCGTGTAAAAATTTATGTTTAACAGGAAGCGTTTTAGTTTCATCGATAGGATTAAACCGTAAACCAATTTCAAATTTAATTGTCTGTTCTGTTGGCATAATGACTGAATCATACACGAAGCAATAAATATATTGCTTAGACTCATTACGGCCTGCATCATCAACACCCTCAATACGCATACCAAAATCTTTTGCAAAAGATTCAATTTTATCTTTTATCGGCTGTATACATTTGCGTCTATTTCCTCGTGTTGTTGTGCAACCTGGTAGTCTCATACTAAAATCCAAATCCTCACTCAACCTGTAGTAATATGAATAATAAATTTTATTAAGACACGTACCGCCTTTAAAAATAAGGTTTTCTGAAAGCTCATTTATACGCGAAAGAAGAATTGTTAAATAATAATCTTTCTCTGTTAGAGGCGCGTAAAAACCTGTCTGTGTCGCAATGCGGTCAACCAACTTAGCAAATCCAACTTTATCATTGTGTATCATTAATAATTACTCTCCATTTTTTATTTATTTTTCCTTTTCGATTATTTGAAAATGAAATCAAAGATGTATTTTTAACACTTTTCTCGAGTGGTTTTAATAACGTTTCTGATATCCCAACTGCTTCAAGGCTTATTCCTATACATTTGCGTGTTTTGACGACTGGAAACTGCAAGGTATATTCTATTAATTTTTTAATATCGCATTTGTTCTCTTTGACAAACCTTTTTAATATTGCAGCGGCTTCATTGATACCGCCAACCGGCCTATTATAATAAATAAGATCAACTAAAGTCCTCTCTTTTGAACTGACAATAACTTTTTTATCTTTTATGCTTATTTTTTCTGTTCCATACATTTTATCAGGAGAAACCTTTATAAACTTAAAAGATAAGCCAGCTATTAATCTTATTTTTGAAATTCTCGGATTTAGCACATAAACTGTCTGAAACTGCTGCTCAGTAAAGTTATAATAATTGAACATTGTTGAATACCCGATATAATAATCACCTTTTGGGAAAAAAACCGGAGGTATTAAAAATTCACTGACACGACGGCCGGTAGGAACGGAATCTAATGGAACAAATATATAGGCCCCACTTTTAATAGGCGTTAAAATTTTCTTTTTCTTTAGATTGTATACTAATTTTCTCCTATATTGAAAATCAGACGGTAAATAAGCATCCAGTTCTTTCGCAGTTACTATATCTTTTTCCTCATATGATAAGCGAGCTACTAGTTCAGCCTCTTTTTGACTCAAAGCACTTATTGCATTATTGTTCATTTAATGTACCTCCTAGCAGAACAATTGAGCTACATATATACAATTAATAGAATAGCATATTTTGCCTAATTTTAAAAATTATGAGTGTTATAAAGGATGTGAGGTATTAATTATCTTATGGTGGAGGCGGCGGGATTCGAACCCGCGTCCGAAAATATTGCCACTTAGACTTCTACAAGCTTAGTTCATAATTAAGATTCGCTTTTTAAAACCCCATGAACAAGATTCTAAAAAGCTAGTCTGCTTAAAATTCCCAAACAACAGCTTTAGACAAACTGTTATAAGGTATCCTGCTAATCGTCGCCTATCAAAAAGCACAGGAAACTTTTTGTAGACGTAGCAGCTATATTATTAGGCTGCTAAGGCTAATTTATTATTAGCATTTATGTTTAGCCCAGTATTTTTACGAGTTCTGGCACTCGGCTTGCAATCCAAGCTCAACCTATCTCCGTCGAGTCCAATCGCCCCCGATTGGTTTAGTATATTACTTTACACTATGTTATTATACTATTTTTTAAATTTTTTTAAAGCTCTTATAATTTCCCTTTCTGATTCCTTCTTTTCGATATCTTTTCGCTTATCTCTTAAAGCTTTTCCCTTAGCTAATGCCATTTCAACCTTCACTATATTCTTTAGCATATAAATACTCAGCGGAATCAAAGTTAGGCTCTTGTCAATTAATTTCCCCGAGATCCTATTAATTTCCCTTTTATGCATGAGCAATTTTCTAGCTCTCCGAGGACTTAAATCCTCAATTCTACTCTTACTGTAAGGAGAGATATGCATGTTATGCAAAAACAGCTCACCATTCTTTATTCTGCCATAGCTATCCTTTAAATTTACATTATGCTCGCGTATAGATTTTACTTCACATCCCCTTAAGACTATTCCAGCTTCATATCTATCAAATATAAAAAAATTCTTATAAGCTTTCTTATTTTGAGCAATTAATACTTTATTTTTTCCATTTGCTTTCATTTACTTTATCTCAATCAAATTGGAAGTAAGACTAATTTGTAATACTTTTTTTTATAAAGGATTGCATTTCTTCAACAGCCTTATTAAGCTGTAAATCCTCTTCGTCATCAGGACTTAAACTGACTAAAATATCAGGACGTATTCCTTCACCTTCTATAGAGATTCCTGATGGCAGATAATATTTTGCAGTTGTAAATTTTATTCCTGAACCATCAGATAATTCATAAAGCACCTGAACTGTCCCTTTCCCAAAACTTTTTTCCCCAACTATAATTGCCCTGTCATTTTCCTGCAGTGACCCTGCAACAAGTTCTGAAGCACTGGCAGAAAATTTATTGGTCAGAACTATCAGGGGAATTTCAGTATATATTCCGCTTTTAGCTTTAAATTCCTCAAAACTTTCCTTATCATCCTTCCTGCCTTTTACTGTTATAATAGTACCATCATCCAAAAACAAATCGCACACTTCTACTGCATCACTTAAAACTCCGCCTAAATTATTTCTTAAATCAAAAATAATTCCTTCAGCACCATCACCAATTAACTTCTCAATTTCTTCTTTAAGTTTTTGAGCACCATTTTCCTGAAATCCAAAATACTGTATATATCCTATATTATCCTCTAATATTTCTGAAAATAAATTAGGTATATAAATTGTTTCCCTTATTAAATCAACATCAAATGTTTTATCTTCACTTTCTCTATAAATTGTAATATTTACACTTGTTCCTTCTTCTCCCTTAATTAAAACCACAACCTTATCTAAAGACATATCCTCTATATTTACTCCATCTACCTCAGTTATTATATCCCCTTCCTTTATACCTGCTCTATAGGCTGGGGAACTTTCAATAGGCATTACAACTACCTTGCGGCCCTCATCATCCTCTGATATTAGAATCCCAATACCGCTAATGGTCCCGCCGTAAGATTCCATAATTTGGTTATACTCCTCCATTGAATAATACTCAGCATGCTTATCGTCAAGGCTTGTAAGTATTCCTTCTATAGCAACTCTAATAAGTTCAGGCAGGCTTTTTTTATTTAATGCATTTCTATAAACTAAATCCAATGTTTCATTAATACTTTCAATGCTAACACCATTACTGGTACTATTACTATTTAAATTACTGCTGTCCGGTTCAGCTACATTGCTTGTACCCGTTTTAAATATATACTCTTTTATAAAATCAAAGTTAACGCCCAGCCAGAATCCAGTGGAAAAAAGAAAGACCACTATAATTACTATTGCAACTATCTTAAAAGCAATTCTTAATCTCATAATTTAATCACCTATAATTACCTAAATATGAAGTATCTATTATTATTGGAGATATGCAACCGGGTTTTGAGCATTGCCATTTATTCTAACTTCAAAGTGCAGGTGAGGGCCCGTCGACCATCCAGTAGAACCAACAAATCCTATAACTTGGCCTCTCTCAACAAATTGTCCCACACTTACATTAAAACCAGAGAGATGTGCATACCATGTAGCAAAACCTCCGCCGTGATAAAGCATAATTGAATAACCATACCCGCCGGAATATTCTGCTTGAATTACCTGTCCGCCATCAGCAGCTTTTACCAAAGCCCCGTAAGGAGCCACTATATCAATACCGCTATGAAATCTATTTGTACCAAAGATGGGATGAATTCTCCATCCAAACCCTGATTTTATATACCCTGGTGCAGGCCATAAAAGCTTCCCACCAGGGGCGCTTCCATACTTATAACTTTCAAGGATTCTCTTAATCTCAGATTCTTTGACCTCCAGCTGCTTCTCCATCTGTATAAGAGTATTCTTATCTGCCCGCGTTTGAGAAAGTAAATTCTTTTTCTCGCCATATATACCTTCTATTTCAGCTGTCTTTTCTTCTGAAAGACTGACCAATTTCTCAACCTGATTCTTATATTCCTTCTGTTTTTCCCTTAAATCAAGGATGCTCTGCTTTATGCTCAAGTTTGCATTCCTCTTATCTTTTATGAATTGGACTATTTCTGTATCCTGTTCTGCAAGAATATTCATAAGTTTCAGCTTTGTTATGAATTCTATGAAATCCTTAGCTTTTAAAAGAACTTCTAATATATTCCCATTCTTATTTTTATATATAGAAGCAACTCTTTCATTTAGCACCTGGACTTTTTCTTCAAGCTCTTCTTCTATTTCATTAAGCTCCTGTTCCTTTAAAACCAGCTCAATAGTTGTTTTATCTACCTCACTTTTTGACTCAGCTAATTCTTCATTTAAACCTTCCAGTTCAGACAGAGTAGAAAGAAGCTGTGATTCTACTTCATTTACCTGATTTATGTATGATTGTTCCTGCTTCTTTACTTCTTCAATCTTTTCTTTGGTTTCTTCTCTTTCTTTTTTTATCTGCTCTAATTCATCTTCCAAAGATTGGGCATGCAGAGATTTTTGAGAAAATGTAAATGGCAGGCTAAGCATTGTTATAATTATTACAATTATTGCTACAATCCGCAAATTTCTCATCTTAATTTTACTATGTTGACACAATGGTTGATATCTTATTATATTTTATTCAAATATATTAAAAATTTATCTTTTCTTAATTAAAATTAACTTAAAATTTTAAATTAATCTTTTAAAATATTATACCTCTAAATACCTTTTTAATGCAAAAGCACTGCTAATGATTCCAATTAGACCACCCACTGCTACCAACCCTAAATATATATAAAGTATAACATTATTGCTTCCTACTATAGCTAAATCTTTTATATGCATTGTATCAACTACAGCTCTTTCCCCCTTTATTAAGAAATAATTAGATAAAATAAATAAAAATATTACTGAGATTAAACTACCAACAAAGCCTTCGAAAAAGCCTTCGAACAAGAAAGGTATTCGAACAAACCAATTAGTTGCACCTACCAGTTTCATAACCTCAATTTCTTTTCTGCGGGCATGAATGGAAAGTCTGATTGTATTAAAAATTAGGACTACTGTAGCTAAAAGTAGAACTGCAATTATTAAAAATGCTATAGTTCCTACTATTGCTACAATAGAAAAAAGCTTTTGCACATAGCTTTGTCCATAGATAACATCGTCTACGCCTTCAATATAATTACCATCTTTATCTATAAATCTAAGTGCTACAAGATCCACTTTTTCCGGGCTTTCCAATCTTAATTCAAAAGAAGCAGGAAGTGGATTACCCTGTATTTCTTTTAATATATCGCTGCCTTCATATTCCCCTTTAAAATTTTCAAGTGCTTGCTCTTTAGATATATATTTTACTTCACTAATTTCATCCCAGCTCTTTATTTCATTTTCCAGATATACTCTTAATTCATCAGTTATATTATCCTTTAAATATACTGCAACCTCAACCTGGCTTTTAATAGAGCCTAAAATTCCCTGTATGTCATAAACTATGACTAAAAAAAAGCCAACCATAAATAATGTAATAGCTACAGTTGTTATGGCTGTGAAAAACATTAAAAAATTTCTTTTCAAATTAGAAAATGTTTCACCAAAAAAATATTTAGGTCTAAAAATCAAACCCCGTAAACTCCTCTCTTCTGGTCCCTTATAATCTCTCCCTCTTCAAGTTCTACGACTCTTCTCCTCATTGAATTCACAATACTTCTATCATGAGTAGCCATAGCTACAGTAGTTCCAATTAAATTAATCCTTGAAAGAAGTTTCATTATCCCGTCAGAGGTAACCGGATCAATATTACCAGTAGGCTCATCTGCAAGTAGTATGGGGGGCCTATTAACAAATGCTCTTGCAATGGATACTCTCTGCTGCTCACCTCCTGAAAGCTGGTGGGGGAAAGAATTCATTTTACTAAAAAGCCCTACAAGTTTTAAAACCTGAGGAACTTGAACCTTGATTACATACCCGGGCTTGCCTATAACTTCCAGTGCAAATGCTATGTTTTCAAACACCGTTTTATTTGGCAAAAGCTTAAAATCCTGAAAAATATAACCAATATTTCGCCTCAGCTGCGGTATTCTTGAAACCTTTAAGTTACAAATATTTCTCCCTGCAATAAATATATTTCCAGTAGTAACACTAATCTCTTTTATGAGAAGCTTAATAAAAGTCGTTTTTCCAGAACCACTTGGCCCAACTAAAAATACAAACTCGCCCTTCTTTATAGTAAGATTTATATTCCTTAATGCTGCAGTATTATCTTCATAAACCTTGCTTACATTTCTAAATTCAATCATATTCATTTTAAATTACTGCCTAACCTTATAATTTTTTATATAAAATACAAGATAGACATTTTTTAAATGATATTACCATAAAAACAAAATAGTGTTTACCCTTTATTATCTTTTTTCAAGGAAACCTTTAATAAATATATCTATATCCCCATTTAAAATTGATTGAACATCGCCAACTTCTATACCAGTCCTATGATCTTTTATTAATTGATAGGGCTGCAGGACATAACTGCGAATTTGATTTCCCCATCCAATCTCTTTTTTCTCTCCCCTTACCTTATTTATTTCCTTATCTTTCTTTTTTTGTTCTATTTCATAAAGCTTTGATTTTAAAATCTGCAGAGCAGTCTGTCTGTTTAAAATCTGGGAGCGCTCATTCTGGCACTGCACAACAATATTTGTTGGTATATGAGTTATCCTTACTGCAGAATCTGTAACATTAACATGCTGACCTCCAGCACCACTTGATTTAAAAGTCTCAATTCTCAGATCCTCCTTATTTATTTCTACATCAATATCCTTTTCAAATAAAGGTATTACATCAACAGATGCAAAAGAGGTATGTCTTCTTTTTGAAGAATCAAATGGGGAGATCCTTACCAATCGGTGAATTCCTTTTTCAGACTTAAGGAGTCCATATGCATTTTTTCCCTTTACTGTAAAAGTAACATTTTTTATACC
>JAUWCR010000115.1 GCA_030609215.1 Actinomycetes bacterium
CTCCCTTGTTAGGCTCTTTTCCAGTATAATCTTTAACTAATTTTTGTATGACAGGCATTCTTGTTGAACCACCAACCAATATAACCTCATCTATCTCTGTTGCCTTAAGCCCGGAATCTTTTAAAGCTTTTTCCAGAGGACCCTTGCACCTTTCAGTTAAGTCCGCTGTCAGCTGTTCAGACTTTGCTCTCGTTAATTTCATCTCGAGATGTTTCGGCCCACTTGCATCTGCAGTAATAAATGGAAGACTAATATTAGTTTCCATAACTGAAGATAGCTCAACTTTTGCCTTCTCAGATGCTTCTATCAGCCTCTGCAGAGCCTGCCTGTCGTTGCGTAAATCTATTCCCTGCTCCTTTTTAAATTCATCTGCCAGATAATTCATTATTCTATCGTCATAGTCATCTCCTCCAAGGTGCATATCACCATGGCTTGATTTAACTTCAAATACTCCTTCTCCAACCTCCAGCACAGATACATCAAATGTTCCTCCGCCAAGATCAAATATTAAAATTTTTTCTTCTTTCTTTTTGTCAAGGCCATACGCAAGTGATGCTGCTGTCGGTTCATTAATTATTCGCAGAACATTAAGCCCAGCAATTTTCCCGGCATTTTTAGTCGCCTGCCTTTGCGCATCATTAAAATAAGCAGGAACAGTAATTACAGCATCGGTAACTTCGGTGCCTAAATAGCTCTCCGCATCAGCTTTCATTTTCTGGAGTATCATAGCTGATGCTTCCTCAGGAGTATAAGTTTTGTCTCCCATTTTAACTTCAGCCATGCTATTTTTGCCTTCTATTACGTCATAGGACACAATCTTCCTCTCACTTTCAACCTCGCTGTATTTTCTCCCAATAAATCTTTTAATAGAATAAATTGTATTTTCAGGATTTAATGCTGCCTGTCTTTTTGCTAACTGCCCTACAAGTCTCTCCCCTTTTTTAGTTATGCCCACAACAGAAGGTGTGGTTCTCCCGCCTTCACTATTAGTAATTACGGTAGGTTTGCCGCCTTCCATAACTGCAATACATGAATTTGTTGTTCCAAGATCAATTCCCACTGCTTTTCCCATTATAATTCTACCCTTTCCTTATAATTTTTATTTTTTATATTTAACTCTTACCATAACAATAACTTTTTTGTCTTCCTGACTACTCTTCACTTTTTTTAATTCTTACCAGATAATTTTTAAAACAATTTACAACATCTTCAGGACACTTGCTTAAAATAACATTGTCTCTTCTTTTTATAAGCACAATTATTGAACGCAAGTTCATCCCCTGTTCATACATAAGCTCTCTCATATATTCTAACCATGCTATATCCGCCTTAGAATAATATCTTTTCCTGCCCCTTCTAAATGGACAAACCAGGCTAAACCTTTCGTAATAATAAAGCGTCCTGCTGTTTAACCCTAAAAATTCAGCTACTAATTCAATTGGATAACTTTTATCTTCTTCATTAAACAATTTTCCCACCAACCCTAATTATTACTTACGCAAGTTTATCAAATATCAATAATATTGTAAAGTATATTATAAATAATTTTAATAAATTTGCAAAATATTTTTTTCACTTTAATGAAAAAATGATTTTACTCATATATATCTTCACGGAAAGGAGTAATTATTCCTGAAACAATATCATGCTTTACCACTCCCTTGCTTAATGACTTATCCATTATTTTATACATGCTGCCATCAAAGATATCTTCGATCTCTATGGTGGGATAACTTGAAAAGTCATTCTCCTGAGTACCGGTATTTACTACTTTAAAAAAGCCTGCTATTGATTTTTCTAGAGAGCCCAGGAAATTTTTTTCTTCTTCAGTGAAGTGTTCAATAAAATTTGTGTAGCAATATTTCCATAGATAATTATCTTCAATATTTTCTGTATCAAAGCCAAAATCATCCAGATCCCTGTCAAATTCGATTAAATCATAGATAGGGTATCCATAGACAGTGAAGAGAAAGGAAATATCATCAAGAAAAATATCAAAATCCTGGATATTTTTAATTTTATCATCATCAACCGGGTTTATAAGGAAATCTAAAAGGTAATAGGCAGTATCACTTTTTTCTATATCAAGTGTTTCAGTTCCAATTAAAAAAATCTTGCTGCAAGCAGATTTTCTGGCTTTAAGATATTTATCGTATTTATAATTCTCAATGTTTATAGCTTCTGAATTTTTTAGGCAACAGTTCTTGTATTTCTTTCCGCTTCCGCATACGCAGGGATCGTTCCTTCCTATTTTTGCCATTATTTTTACCGAAAGTTTATATAATTATACTTCAAAGATTTTAATATAATCCAGATATATTAGCAATGCAGGATTTATAAACTATTGTATGATTATCTGCCTTGAGGTCGTCAGTTATTAAGAAAATCTATCACTGCAAGCACAAAAAACAAAAGATTCGGGGTAGATACTAAACAGAAAGTATAGATAATCGTCTCTGCTGTAGCAGCCAAATTTATCTAATTGATTGGGTTTTGCCGGAGGTGGCCTTTTTTTCTTAAACTCATATATTTTAAGATAATTTTGTTGTTAGAATAGGTTGCCCCGTTGTTGGTGAAGAGCCTATATTGATTAGCTCCCCGGGCTGGCCGATGTTGATAACAAACCATCTACACTCTATTTTATCCTATATCTTGTTCCTCTGCCTAAGCCAATTCTTTCAATTTTTTCTAACTGCAATAATTTTACAAGCACCTGGTTTACCGTTGGTCTTTTTACTTTTGTCTCTTTTGCAATCTCAAGAGGTGTTGCTTCTTCTACTGATTGCAGATACTCCCAAACCAGTAATTGTTTTTTTGATAGCAGCTTTTCTATATTTTCTTCTGATAACAGTTCAACTGCCATCTGTGATTGTTTTAATATAATATCTAAAAAGAAATCCAGCCAATAAGAAATATCTGGTTTTTTTGTTCTAAGTGTTTTTTGCGATTTTCTTAAGCTAATATAATACTCTGGCTTATTATCTTCTATTAGTTTTTCATGTGAGATATAAGGCATAAACAGATACCCTGATTTTAGTAAAAGTAAATTAGTTAAAATGCGGGACAGCCTGCCATTACCATCTTTAAATGGATGAATATTCAAAAACTCTATTATGAAATTACCTATAACAACCAGGGGTTCATAGCTTTGTTTTTCCAATGCTGCGATTGTCCATTCTGCTAATTCCTGCATTTCCTTAGGTGTAAGATAAGCTTTTGTTGTATCAAACAAGATACCTACAGACTCGCCAAGTTCATTTACTATATGAACTTTATTTTCTGTCTTCTTATATTCTCCTCTATGCTCTTTATCTTTATCTACATACTTTAACAACTCTTTATGAAAATGCTTTATGGTACTTTCAGAAAACTTAAGTGTTTTCCAGGATGAAAAAACATTTAGAAGCAGTTCGTAATATCCTTTCACTTCCTGCTTGTCTCTATTCCTAAAGTTCTGAATATAAATGCCTCTAATCATCCTTTCAATATCTTCATCTGACATTTTGGAACCTTCAATACGGGTAGACGCACCTGTTGAAGTAACCAGAACTGATTTTTTAAGTCTACCCAAAACTTGAGGACTGAGCTTAGCTCCTGAAATCCACTGTCCTTTTAGTCTATCTATTTTTATAAGCTTTTGCCATATACCGGCTGGTAAGTTTTCTAATCTTTTGCTAAATTTTTCATCCAACATAATTTTATATTATGATAATATTAAATTATATAAGATTATATAAGATTATATTTATAAAATCCAGGTAATTTTATTATGATGTCCCCTTCTTCCAGTAATATTAATATATTCTGCCAGCGGCCGGGTGAAGGAAACACTGGCAGAAACTCAGTTCTGAGTAATTCTGAAAAAGATTTTGCACTTATTACTTCAAATTCTCCTGTTACAGGGAAAATAGCTAAAAATATTTATAACTGTAACTGGTATAATATTTAGGATATAACTTTAGAATTCTCTTCTGTGAATATTAAAAAGGTATCATATTTATAAAGCAAACAGTTAACCTGCCACGGTAAAAAAAGGCTGCGCCATTTCTGTTGAGCGAACGATTTATTGCAACTCTTTGTGTGTTCATCATCAGAAATGATCTACTGCATCAATAACTACTTCTATGGGAGTATAATCGCTGTTATTTTTAATAACAATTCCTACTAATTTGCACTTGGAGTTAAGAATAGGACTTCCGCTTTCGCCTTCTACTGCCCTATCAAATTTTTTAAAATAATTTATTTTCCTTTCAGTATTGCCCAGTACATATTTTGGCTCCATATCTTCACCAGAATTTACAATTAAACCCTTCCTTAAAGACCTGTGATAAAAAATAGCATAGTCTCTGTTGTTCTGGTAATCATTATTATAATCCAGCAGTTCAGGGTAAATCCAGGTATTGCTGCCATTTGCCTTGAATTTAAAATTAGTATATTTTATATTTTCATATTCAACATTGTGTCCCGCAGTAATCAGATAGAATTTGTCTTTATAATACATACCAAAGCCAGTAAAATTCTTCTCCCGCCCTTCATTTACAGGTTCAGCTGAGCCGTAATATACGGTTGAAAGCAAAACATTGAAGTTGTTAACCAGGATATCAATTTTTTTTAACTCATTCTCTTTTTCAGTATTTTCAATTTCCAAATCATATATTTTTATATTTAAAGAATTTATTTCTAACTCAGCTTCGTTAAGCTCTTTTTTGCAGCTGGTAAATAATAAAGAAAAAACAATGGTTAATATGATATAAAAAATAATAGTATTTTTTTTCATAGTTTCTCGAATCTCAATGCACAGTCATACATTTAAGATAATCTTTATTCTCTTCAAATATAGACCATAATCTGGAGGCAGTTATCTTTTGTTTTGTCTTAGCTCGCGGTTGATGGCCATCATCAAGAATTAATATCCCAGAACTTTTAAGCAGACGGTATATCTCCTTCAGAAAGGAATTAGTGTCCTTAATCATATGGAATGTGTCCAGAATATAAATCAAGTCTGCAACATTATCAGGCAGAGGACATGAATACTCCTGTACAAGTACTGGAGTTACATTA
>JAUWCR010000179.1 GCA_030609215.1 Actinomycetes bacterium
GTTTTATTTCTTCTTCACCCTGAGCAAAAGGAAGACCTAAAAAAGTGGAAAGTACTATAAACTCATCTACAGTCATATCAAGATCATAAATAGGAATATATTTATTAATTAATCCTTCAAAAGGCTTGGAGATCTTCTCTATATATTCTTCTTTTATTTCTATATTCCCCTCTTTGTTTATAAGGGGAAAATTAAAATAGAAAATAACTGATATTAGTATCGCAAAAACAACCATTATTGCCGGAGCAGCTCTCAGTATAGACTTTCCTGGATTAAATATTACACTATTTTTTCTCTCATATATAAGATTTTTATTAGTAGTGGTAAATACTACAAAAAGAATAAATACAACAATTACATAACATATTATAGCAACTTTATCTACCCACATTCCATCTTCTCTTAAGAAAAAAACTAGGAAACTAAATGTAATAAAAAATGATGTAAGATATACTATTTTTCTGTTATCTATTAATGTTAGATAAACTAAGGAAAATATGATAAGAATGCTATACGAAATAAATACATATATAAAATCAAGCAATACTCTTCCCTCCTGCCAAAGGAAAGACTTTCTAAGCAGGTACCAGAAAAGAATGCCTAATAAAAAACATACCAAAGAAAGACATGAAGATTTTATGATTTTGGTTTTTGTTCCCATTTTCTTGAAAAAATTTTGTGCATAATTGGTGCTTAAATATTGAATATTAAATTATATTTCTATCTAATTTAAATATACTGTTTATTTAATTCTATTATTGCTACAAATATTGCTATAATGTTAATTCATTAATTACAATCATACACTTATGATAATATTTTTCAAATATATTTATTTTGTTCTCAAATACTCCTATTCAATTACTCTTATATTATTATTAGAATTACCTGTATCATAAGAATTTTCTATTTTAATATTCTGGTCAGTTGAATTTTCATTTTGAATTTCTTTTTGCTGCACTTCAGTAGAAATTTGTTTTTTGTTTGTTATAAGATAATAAGAAGAGGTAATTATAAATACTATACCAACTATTACAATTATACTTATCCAACGTATTCTCTTTTTAAGAAAAACTATTAGGCTAAGTATTATCAATCCAATTCCTAAGAATAACACTATCCAGAAGTAAAAATTGGGTATTTTAGAATTTTTTACTACATCCTTTTTTATCTGAGATCCTTGATTATCTTCTGATTGTTCCGCTGGTTCTGATTTCAATTCACTTACCTCAGCATCCGTGGTGTTATCACCTTCTACCTGAGATCCTTGGCCATCTGTCGATAATTTTACCAGTTCCGGCTTTAAATCTTTTAATTCACCTACCCCGGCACCTGTTGTGTTTTCACCTTCTGATCCAATGGATATAAATCTTTCCAAGCTTGTACCAGCAGCAATGTATTGACCATTAGGAGAAATGGCTACTGATTCAACTTTGTTTTCTACTTTCCAGTCTTTTAAAATTGAAATATCATCAGTTGATAAAAGAATAACATGATATGTTCCTGTACCTACACTACAGCCTACTGATTAACAGTTGTTTGCTCTATCTTGTAATATCCCGAGATTGCAAAAATTTTCTTAAATATATTTCTTGTAATTGTTTTATTCATACCTTAAGATTATTTTATTACTTTTTTATAATTCTATTTTATTTCAATGCAATTATTTTTATTATATCAATACTTTATTACTTCAATTTTAGGATTATTTTTAATCAACTTTATTATTAACAATATTTTATTTAAAAATACTGCTAATTATATACTTTCAGAATCTTTAAAAAAATCTCCTCCCTTAGTGTCTATACTAATTCCTGCAAGAAATGAAGCAGAAAATATCAAGAGATGTGTAAGATCTCTACTGAAGCAAGATTATACTAATATAGAGATTTTAGTGTTAGATGATAATTCCAGTGATAATACAGGGCAAGTTGTTAAAGAGATAGAAAAAAAAGATAGCAGAGTAAAACTTATTAATGGTAAGCCACTAAAAAGTGGGTGGCTTGGAAAAAGTTATGCATGCTACCAGTTATCAAAATATGCAAAAGGGAAATATTTAATCTTTACAGATGCAGATACATTGCATTTTAAAAATTCAATCTCTAGTGCAATTAGCTGCCTTATTAAAAATAATCTGGGTGCTCTCTCAGTAATTCCAAGACAGATAATGGTGTCTATACATGAAAGAATGGTGGTTACTTGGGTTCATTTTGGTATTTTATGTTTATTGCCTTTAATCCTTGTAAAGAAATCAAAAAATCCCCTATTTTGTACTGCAAATGGCCAATTTATTTTATTTAAAATGGAGGTTTACAAAAAAATTGGAGGGCACAAATCCATAAAAGTTAAAATTTTAGAAGATATACATATCTCAAAACTTGTAAAAAGATACGGATATAACTTTATGCTATTTGATGGAAGCAAAAATATACACTGTAGAATGTATAGAAGTTTTAGCGAATTGATAAGTGGGTTTTCAAAGTTTATGTTTGCAGCTTTTGATTATAATATTTTCACTATTTCAGTAGTTATTTTTTTAATATCAGCATTATTTTTATTTCCATTTATTTTGCTTCCCCTAGGATTTTTAATTTTTAATTGGCCTAAGATAATAACAAACTTAATCATTGTACAAATTATTACTATCTTTGTTATGAGAATTGTATTAGCTATTAGACTTAATAGCAGAATTCTTGATGTATTACTTCAACCCCTTTCGATGATATATATAATATTAATTTGTTTTAATTCTATTCTTCAAACCAAATTTGGAAAAGGAGTGTGCTGGAAAGGTAGGAGTTATGATATACACAATGGAGAAGAATTAAAGTTGATTAATGACAAACATACTTAGAAAATTAATATTACTGCTGCCTGACATGGAAGCGGCACCCGTTCCCCTCCCATGTAATAACTTTTTTAAAATATAAAAAGTAGACAATACTTAGTATATTCTTACTTATTACTCATTTCCAAAAACAATCGGAATCTGTTTTATCCTGTCATAACCCCACTCTAATGAAGGTTCTACGCTACTTCCCTCTTGGTTTTCATTAAAAGTGGCTATTGTAACCTGTGTTAGATTTTCAGCATCATTTACATAATCCAAGTAATTTGAAACAATTTTTAACATATAATTAAAATCTTCTTTTGATCCATTTAATGGAGGCATACATTTTTTTCTAGCCGCCATACAAGTGTCATTATAAGCAGGTATTGCTCCTGGAATAAAAT
>JAUWCR010000175.1 GCA_030609215.1 Actinomycetes bacterium
GAAAATAAATTATGACATTGTTGTAGATTTAAGCGTTACTTCACCTCTTAGAATAGTTAAGGATATAAATGGTGCTATTGAATTATTAGTTAATGAGAAAGCAGATAATGTATTTTCAGTTTCCCCTGCCTATAGAAATCCTTATTATAATATGGTTGAAAGTATTAATGGAAAAATTGGGAAAGTTAAAGAACTTAATGAGAAAATAACAAAGAGGCAAAATGCACCAATTGTTTACGACATGAATGATTCAATCAATGTTTGGTGGAAAGATATATTATTTAAAAATAAATCTAATCTTAATGACAATACAAAAATATATATAATGCCAAGAGATAGAGGAATTGATATAGATGATTATTTTGATTTAGAAATTGCTTCACTAATGTTAAAATTTAAAAATAAAGGGTGATTTAAATGTATAGTAAATTAAAAAATAAAACAGTTATAATTACCGGTGGTTCAGGATTGATAGGAAGTTCATGTTCTATTATAAGCGCTAAATATGATGCAAATGTTATAATTGTAGATGTAGATAAAAAAAAGTCAAATAATTTAGTAAAACAAATAAAAGAAAAAACAGGAAATGATAAAGTGATGTATCTAAAATGTAATATAACAAGTTTGAATGATATCAAGAAAGCAATTGATATAATATTAAATAAATTTGGAGAGATAAGTGTATTGGTTAATAATGCCTACCCCAGAAATAAAAATTATGGGAAAAAGTATGAGGATGTAACTTATGAAGATTTTTGTGAAAATATTAATCTACATGTAGGTGGTTATTTTTTAGTAACTCAACAAGTTTCTAAAGTAATGATGAAACAAAATTATGGAAATATTATTAATATGGGCTCGATTTATGGTTTTGCTGCTCCAAGATTTGATATTTATGAAGGTACGGGAATGACTAATGCCGTTGAATACGCTGCTATAAAAGGAGCAATTATTAATTTAACAAGATATTTAGCATCATACCTTGGAAGATATAATATTAGAGTAAATTGTATCTCCCCAGGAGGTTTTTATGACCATCAGCCTGAAACCTTTGTAAAAAAATATTCTCAAAAAGTATTGTTAGGAAAGAGAATGGCAAACGTTGATGATTTAACCGGAGCTTTGTTATTTTTATTAAGTGATGCATCAAAATATATAACTGGACAAAATATTGTAGTGGATGGAGGGTGGAGTTTGTAAGTACAGATGATAAAGAAATAGCTGAGATTTCAAAAAATGTGGTACAGAGGTGCTTTTTATGAGACCTAAGGAATTGGCAGAAGACAATGCAAAAGGAATTGATGTTGTATTACATGCAATAGATTGGCTAAAGAAAAATAATAAACAAAAGCAATACGATTTATTAATGTTGCTTCAACCTACATTACCGCTTAGGGCAACAGAAGATATTGATAAAGCAATTGAACTTTTATTTTTAAAAGAAGCAAAAGCGATTGTTTCGGTATGTGAAGTAGATCATCATCCTTTATGGGCAAATACTTTGCCCGAAGATGCTCGTATGAAAGATTTTATTAGAAAAGAAATTATAAATAAAAATAGACAAGAACTACCCGTTTTTTATAGATTAAATGGGGCAATATACTTAGCTTATTGTAATTATATAAAAGAACACAAAAGTTTTTTTGGGAAAGATACTTTTGCTTATATTATGCCAAAGGAAAAATCAATAGACATTGATGATGAATTTGATTTTTTATTTACAGAGCTATTATTGAACCACATGAAACACTAAACTCCTGTTGGGTGATGTAGCAAAGCTTAATGTTCAAGAGGATAATGTTCATATGGTAATCGTGACACCTCCAAGAATTGCAGTTGCCAAAACAATTAACATTGTTATAGGTTCAACCAAGATATCCCCGACTCCTGTTGTGAGAGTTTCGCTTTCCACCTTGGGTGCATTTTAGCTTACCATTCCCAAACATGTATCTTTCTTAGTATTTTATTTTTTTACTTGCAACTCGTTTTCCGCAACCTGTAACTTATTTCGCTTGACTTTTCTCACTTAGGTATAATATAATATTTTTAAGTTCATATCCTGAACATTGCTTAACAGATTGTTCAACCTGTAGATTGACGTAACACCACAACTTTTCGCATACAAGCAATGATATAAATGATTTAGAAGCAATAAAAAATGTAGGTTTTCCAATAGTACCAGTAGACGCTTATATCACATGTAGAGATAAAAAAATAGCTAAGTAATTACAAAGACAGTATGCGGAGATGGAATAATTAGAGAGATAGCAGATTTTATTTTAAAAAGGAGGCGGCCCATTATGCAAAAAATTATCCAGGAAAGATTAGAAGAAAGTATAAATGTAAAAAAATTAATTTTGAAAGATAAACAGCTTCTTTGTTTGATTGAAGAGATAGTCAATAATATAAAAGAGGTTCTCTTAAAAGGCAATAAAATAATTTTTGCAGGAAATGGTGGAAGTTTTGCTGACTCTATCCACCTTACCGCAGAATTTGTTTCCAAATTTAATTTTGATAGAAAGCCATTATCAGCGATTGCATTAGGGGGGAATAATTCCATTATTACTTCTATTGGAAACGATTATAGTTTTGATGATATATTTTCACGCGAGTTAGACGCTCTTGCCTGTGAAGGAGACCTCCTTATTGCTATTTCTACAAGTGGAAATTCAAAAAATATAATTAAAGTTATAAAAAAAGCCCAAGCCAAAGGAATTACAGTATATTGTTTAACAGGGAAAAAGGGTGGTGCTGTTTCAAAAATATGCAAGTGTTTGAAAATTCCATCGAATACAACTGCCAGGATACAAGAAGCGCATATTACAATTGGGCATATTATATGTGAGATAGTAGAAGATCGATTATGTAATATAAAGTAAATGGAGGGCATTATGTCAATATTTATAATTGCGGAAATTGGAATTAACCATAATGGAAGCGTGGAGATTGCAAAACAGTTGATTAATGTGGCAAAGGATGCGGGAGCTGATGCTGTCAAGTTCCAGAAGAGAACTATTGACCTGGTATATAGAAAGGAAATGCTGGACTCGCCACGCCAGAGTCCCTGGGGTACCACACAGCGAGTACAGAAAGAGGGTCTTGAATTCGGTATAAAGGAATATAATGAGATCGATGCTTATTGCAAAGAAAAGGGTATTGAATGGTTTGCTTCTGCGTGGGATCTTGAAAGTAAAAAATTTCTTCGACAGTATGATTGTAAATATAATAAAATTGCCTCTGCAATGATAGTTTATGAAGATTTACTTAAAGAA
>JAUWCR010000063.1 GCA_030609215.1 Actinomycetes bacterium
GGAAGTAAAAAAACTTAATTTTGATGTTGTATATTATAATTGCGTAAGGCAGGACGAGGCAAATATCTATAGTATCCTGGAGGAACCATACTTTTATAATTACTATAAAGAGATAATAGAAGGCACCAGCAGCTCGAGAGAAGTCTTTTATAAAAACTATTATTTCAATATTTATCCTGCCAGGGATGACAGGCCCTACTTTTTTAATTTTTTCAGGTTCGGACAGATACCTGATATCATAAAATATTTTGGCAAATCCACCCAGCCTTTTGGGGGCGGAGGGTATCTAATACTGATGATTGCGCTTACAGTTTCGATTATTTTATCGCTTTTTTTTATCCTGCTGCCTCTGCGCATAAAGAAGATAAATATCAGTATAAGAAGAGATTTTAAATATATAATCTATTTTTTCTGTCTGGGTTTTGGTTTTTTCTTTATAGAGCTGCCCTTTATTCAAAAATTTATTCTGGTATTGGGCAAGCCGGCTTATGCCCTTTCGGTTGTCCTTTTCAGTATCATGCTTTCCGCAGGAGTGGGTAGTTTTATCAGCAGCAGGTTTAAGGTTGATTTGAGATGGGTGGTGGGAGTAATAGTGGCTTATGTAGCCCTGTTTATATTTACATTTGGGTTTGTAGGGGATTTTATAATCTCAAAAGTACTATGGCAGAGATTTCTATATTCAATCCTTCTTATAACCCCCCTTGGATTTGTAATGGGGATACCCTTTCCTTCAGCTATAGCTAAGGCTAAGCAAAAAAGGAAAGAGATTATTCCATGGCTGTGGGCTATAAACGGCTGTACTTCAGTAGTGGGATCAATTGCGGCAGTAATAATTTCCATTCATCTTGGGTTTTTTGCAGTAATAGGTATGGCGGCTTTAATTTATATAGCAGCTTTGGTAACTTACAGATATTTTTAGATAATATATTTGAATTTTGTCACCTTGTTGAAGTTAATGAGAAGATTATTCTTATAAAAGATGATCCTGATGATGACAAGATATTGGAATGTGCAATTTCAGCAAAATGTGATCATATAATATCTGGAGATAGACATCTAATAAAATTAGGATCATATAAGAATATTAAAATACTAGAACCAGCAGATTTTTTATTTTTAATTAGAAAATGATAGAGATTGGGAGTTTCAACTACCATATTCATATATTTTCTGAAGGATAAAATGAGAAGCATGATACTATCTAGTATATAACTCGGCTTACAGGCTAACTCCAATAATTTATTAGCCTTTTAGCCTTAAAAATAAGAAGTTGTTTATCTAATTGCTAAATTTATCGATAAGAAAATAGAAATTAGTAATAAAATATCTATTGAATTTTGTTCAGGTTTCTATTAATGAAAAGAAAAGTCTATAGAAAAATAGTCCGGATAATTTAATAATTAAGTGGCAGCCTCTTGAAGTAGGGGATTTTATTATTAAATATATCTTATTACAACATCAAACAAATTTTTTAAGCATTTTTAGTTTATAACTCGGCTTATATACTAATCTCAATCAACAGATAGCATTATATTTATCTCCTCTAATAAATTTCTAAATTCCATAGATTAATCGCTTTGAAATTGTGTATATATATGTTATTGTACATATATGCAAAAACCTGTTTAAAATTAATAATTACTTTTAGAAAGTGATTAAATTGAAATTACTAACTGATGAATTAAAGAAAACGATACCTTATCTAAAGGATCAAGAAAAACTTGGATTAAATGCAATTGCTTACGTCAAATTTTTTACCCCTGATTCTAATTGGACTTGGTATGCTACTGAATTTGATAGTGTTGATACCTTTTTTGGATTAGTGGATGGATTTGAGAAAGAGCTTGGTTATTTCTTTTTATCTGAATTAGAAAGTATAAGAGGTCCTTTTGGTCTAAAAGTTGAAAGAGATTTGTATTTTAGTCCAATAAGATTAAAAGATCTTTACTAAAAGAAATAGAAATATTAGTATTTAAATAAATTAGGAATTTCCACAAAACTTGTGATAATCCCTTTTCATGGTTATAATTTCGAGGTTAAAGATGATTATTTTTAATATGAGTACTATAAAATTTTAATTATTACCTATTTTTTTCATTTTATTAAATTACTCTCCCTTCCTTTTTTGCTTTAGCATCAAGACTGGCTCCAATTGCTGCACCAATAGCTAAACCTATTGGAATACCAAAAGCAATATTACCCAGTGGAATACCGAGTGGTAAACCAATGCCTACTCCAAGCGGAAGCCAAAGTGCAATACTAAATCTTTGTTTGTGTTTATCGACTTCTTTGGCAATGTTCCCACACCAATCATTTTTATCTTCCACTTTAGCCTCCAAATTCAATCTTCATATAAATCTCTTTACTTTGCCTCATCATTTATTTTAAAAACTTCTTCAGTTGATTTCTCAAAAACCTTTGCAATCCTGTGGGCTAAAATCAGAGATGGACTATATTGGCCCTGCTCCAGGGCGGCAATGGTCTGTCTTGTACATTTTACTTTGTCTGCCAGTTCCTGCTGGGTCATCTCATTATGTTCAAACCGCAGGGACCGTATAGATGTCTTTATCCTGTAGCTACTCATAGGATATCGGCTTTTGATTTATAAAGTATCAGACTTATTGCTGAATTCGAAATGTATCCAGTAAAAATACAGGTATATCCCAGAAACCACATCCAGCCTGCTGGAACACTATTAGTTTTATCGTAGAGAGTATAAAGGATGATACAGACAAAGAAAATATATCCCTGTACAATAGCCAGGGTTATCTCACTCGCTTTCCTGCCAATTAATATGTCTCTTTCATCCCTTTCAATATTATCGGTATTTTTCTTTCTGGTTAAACCCAGCATAGTAAAAAATGAAATGTATCCGGCAGCAAAGATGGAAGCTGAAATTATGAATCTGGTATTATCAAGTACCCATGCCCTGGGGCCGCCTCCTATGAAGAATAAAGGAATAAATATTATGGTGACCGTGCCCCATATCAAGAGGGAGCCTAATGATCGTTTCTGGTTCTTGTTCATAGAGCTAATCCTTTTTTAATTGTGATATTTTTATAGTAATATATATTTAACATCTATATCTTTTTGATTATTGAAAATTACAACTTTATATAACTTTAGTTAACTTTATATTGACAAAGTTATAATTTTTAGTATATTTTGGTCAGGAGGTAAGAATTATGGAAAAAACTACATTTGCTATAAAGATCAGTAAAGATGTAATAGGGAATTTTAAAACATTCTGTAAAGAACATGGGATTAAATACAGTTTCTTTATAGAAGAGGCGATTAAAGAAAAACTAAAAGAAGAGGAACTTAAGGAAGATATTTTAGATTTAAAGACTCTTCGCAAAGAGGAAAAGCTGGCTATTCCTTTTGAGGAATATTTGAGGAGACGTGGTGTATAAAATAGAGGTCATGCCTTCGACACAGAGGGATTTGGATAATTTAGAGAAGAAGTTTTTTATTCAGATAAGAGATAAAATAGATTCTTTGAAGTCTAATCCCCGGCCAGCTAATTGCTTAAAGCTAACTGCTGAAGAAGGCTATCGCCTAAGAAGTGGAAATTATAGGATCCTATATCGCATAGATGATAAAAATAAGATTGTCTATATCTACAGAGTAAAACATAGAAAGGAATCATATAGCCACTGAAAGATTTTTTCTTCTCCTGGATTGTATTTATTATACTTCTAACTTTAAGCTTTGCCTTGAAATAGGGTATAATTGTATTAATAAATAAATTACTGGGGTTATATGGATAATGAAATAAGCCTGTATATTACATATACTCCATGACAGGGATTTATTGTTCATTTTGTTTAGAATATTTAACTAAATATGTATAATAAGGATTGATATGGCAGCTTTATGGATAGTATTGATAATACTTGTTGGTGCAGTTATTGCACTGTTTTTCTATTCAAGAGAAAGGCCTAAGGAGCTTCAAAAAGAAATCGAGAGGCTCAGGAAGTCTATCGTATCCGAGGGCCTTAATTTTGAGCAGATTGAATACAGGATTGAAAGTTTGAAAGAAGAGATCGCAGGTAAGAGAAAAGAGCTAAGGAAGGGAAATATAAGCGGAAGCGATATTGAGAAATACCTGGGTGAGATGGAAAAGAAGCTTGACGGCATAATAGCCGAGCTTTTTAGCGGAAAATCTACAAAATAAACTTCTAATAGATAGACAATAATATAGATGTTTATCCACAAACAGACACTTGAAGACAGGGCGGCAAAAGCAAGGGGTGACAGCACCCTCTCAGGCAGCCTTATCAGGGAGTTTAAACCTTTCATTGCAAGTGTTTGCCCAGAAGAGCGTCGGGCGGTATCTCAGATACGGTACAAGCTTTCTGTGGGGCTTCTGGCTTTCAAGGAGGCAATCGATTCATTTAATCATGATATGAGCTTGACAATTTTAAGGGACTATTATGAAGATTACTTTAAAGCGAAATTAAAATGAAAATTAATCTAATAAAATGTGATATACCAATTATATGGTTAGATTCCTCAATTATTATTAAGATTGTAAAGTGGAAAGGTAATTCCCTTAAAAATAAATCAGATTTAAAAACGATCCCAGAAATTTATAATACTATTAAAAAATTAGTTGATGAAAGAAAAATCATTTGTCCGATTGCTGACCAGAGAGAAGAGATATACTGGAATGATAATTTAACTCTTGATATTTTATCTTCTTTATCTGAGGGCACTAAATTCAAATTCAGATTAAGCATAGAAAAGTATCAAGTCCAGCAGTTTATGAAAGCTTATATAGAAAAGTCAGAAGGTGTAACAATTTCATATCTCCATGCATTTAGAAGAGATCCAATAAAGGAATTAAAGGAAGATAAAAAGTATATTGTAATGGTAAATATGCCAAAAATGGAATCTATGCCTGAAGTTGAGCAGAAAAAAGAAAATCTTAAAAATAAGTTGGAAAATTTAAGAATAGATGTGCAAAAGAGAAAAGAAAGTTTTAAGCAGAGACTGGAATTAGAATATGAAGGCTGCTTGGCTGCCATAATGAAATTAGGTAGCAGCAGTCTTAAAAAGCTTTTTATTCAAAGAGATTTTTCATTAGAAAACTACAATAATTTATTGGCTTTGGCTGAACCATTAAGTTGGTGGAACCATTTTAAGGGAGAACCTAAAGGTCTTAATGGATTAAGAGGCTTTTATCTATCAGATACATTTAAGGAAATACCAATTATTGAAATAAAATGTAAAATCTTTGCTAAAATTTTAACTGAAAGTACCAAAGTTAAGCCAGGTGATGTAATGGATATTGAACAAGTTTCAGCATTATTACCTTATTGTAACTATTTAATTTTGGACAGAAGTATGAAGCACTGGTTATTGAAATTAAAATTAGATGAAAAATATAATACAAATATTTTTATTATGTCTGATTTTGATAATCTGATGGCAGTACTGAATAATATTTAGTTTTTATTTAAATGAGCCAATATTAAAAATTCTGCCAATCAATAATCCACCCAATTTTTGTGATATGGTTCGCAATTTATCCCACCCCTTGAAAACCCTGCTATATACTATGTATAATGTAGGTAATACGTAGTATTTGAGGTTATAGCTAATAAAACTAGAAGAATCAAAAATAGAACCTCTAACTAAGGCTTTAAAAGTTAATATAAAACATCAACTAAAGTATAATCATAACTACTTAACATATTTATTAAGTTTCTATGAACAAACAATTAGCCGACGATTTACAAAAAAGACTGGGTATTTCTCAAGAGCAGATTGTGCGCGAGGAATACGTAGTGATTATCTTAAAGCAGCTTTTTGAAAGTGAGCTGGGGAAATCATTTGTTTTTAAAGGTGGGACTGCTCTAAGACTAGCTTATGGGTCACCTCGTTTTTCTGAGGATTTAGATTTTTCAGTAATTGAGGGTTTTTCTAAAAAGAAGTTAGACAATTTACTTGGGCTATAGAAAAACAGTATAAAACCCTAAGACTCATCGAGACAATACAGAAAACCTATACTTATTTTGGTATCTTTCGGGTGAAAGAAAATTTTATGAATCAGGCCTTTTCAATAAAATTTGAAGCCTCAATTCGCCCGGTAAATTTGAAGAAAGGAACAGATTACCAACTGGTAGCATTAAGTAGTAAGATAACAAGCTTGACAGTATTAGCTCAAGTAGCCAGCCTTGAGAGAATTAAAAAGAAAAACAGACAATACAACCGCCAAGGGTTAGAGATATTTTTGACTTGTGGTTTATTGCGCAGAAGCAGGGAGAAGTAGCCCCTATGGATTTTGGGATGATTGATAAAAAAGTTGTCAGGCGTGATTTGTTTAAGTTTTTACCTGAAAAATATAAAGGACTAGTTGAAAAATGGTTAAAAGAAAAATGAGCAACATTAAATTTATCCAAATGTTAAGGAGTTTTAACAAACCTTATTTTACCGTGGCCGATCTGGAAAAAATCTTAGGCATGAGGAGAGATAGCTTATATGTGACTCTCAACAGACTAGTTGGTAGTGGTGTTCTTATCAGACTCAAAAGAGGAGTTTATCAGCCAGAATTTCAAGGTCTAGAATTAGAGAAAACCGCCAACGAACTTTACTACCCATCATATCTTTCATTTGAATCTGCTTTATCAAGATACGGCATTTTAAGCCAAATACCTTACACCTTAACCTTTGCCACTACCAGACGGTCAAAAAACCTTACTCTAGGCACTAGGGAAGTGGAATACAGACAGCTGAAGGAGGAATATTTCTTTGGGTATATATTGGACAACAGCCTTTATGTGGCTGAACCAGAGAAAGCTGTCTTGGACCAGCTTTATCTACTAAGCATTGGCAAAGCTACCAGTGATATCAGTGAATGGTCATTGGTTGGTATGGAAGAAAATAAATTCTTGGATTACAGTAAAAGATTTCCTAAAAGAGTTCAGGACAAGGCAAATAGACTCATCTTAAGATTTGGGGAGCGAGTGGCGACGCTGAAAGAAAAGGAATCAATAAAAAAAGAGAGAGATTAATGGAAAAGATAATGTATTCCTTAAGAATTGATAAGGCTAAAAAAGAAGCTAAAAAATCAGGCTTGTACACCTCTGCATTTATAAGACAGGCAATTATAGATAAGATGAGCTACAATAATAAATTAAAAGAACTAGAAGATAGAATCGCCAAACTGGAGAATAAAAAATAATTTATATAAACTTATCATAATAAATTTTAGTTAACGGGAGTATTTATGAAAGT
>JAUWCR010000022.1 GCA_030609215.1 Actinomycetes bacterium
AAATTGAAAGCATTAATGTAACCGGCCAGGAAGGAAATATAGGAGATCCTGTAACAGTTACTGTAACTGGATTTGTGCTGAATCTTGAAATTCCACTTGCTGGAAGCTGGCCAATTCAGTTATCCAGTACAGCAACAATGAGACTGGAACAATAATTTAATAATAACTCAATGCATTAATATGAGTAAAATGGTTAAGCTGTTTAAAATAAAAAAAGATTTTGCAAGTAATGAATCCGGTCAGGTCATAGTCATTTTTGCATTACTTATAGTCGCCTTAGTAGGCATGATGGCTTTAGTTATAGATGAAGGCTCTGTGTATGAAGTCAGAAGACACTTGCAGACTGTAGCAGACTCAGCTGCATTGGCAGGCGCTCATGAGTTGCCTGAGAGTCCTGATAATGCTGTACAAAAAGCTATTGAATATGCTGCTATTAATGGAGTTACTATAACCGCTAGTAATGTTGAAATTGAATCTACTCTGGCCGCTAATGACACAATAGTTGTAACTGCCATCGATCCAGATGCTCCACTATATTTTGCAAAAGTTTTAGGAATAGAATCTGCCTCAGTAGGAGCTAGAGCTAAGGCTATTATTGCAGCACCAGAAGAGCTGGGCGGTGTTGTTCCCTTTGGAGTTCCAGAAGAGGACTGGGTCCCTGGCGAAGAATATATACTTAAGGCCGGGCCACCTGGCGGTGACGGTAACTTTAATGCTTTAGCACTGGACTGGACAGGAGCTAATGAATACAGGGAAAATATCAAAGAAGGTGCCAGCACTCTATATAAAGTTGGAGATATAGTAGAAACAGAACCAGGAAATATGGCTGGGCCTACAAAACAGGGAGTAAATGCAAGAGTCAGCAACTATGAAAATTATACCTTTGATGGTTTCGATAATCTGACCTATGAATTACCAGCACCACCCGGAGGTTACGGATTACTAAATTCTGATAGCCAGTTTGTTATGATTCCCATAATTCCTGAACTTAAAGATGCATTTGGGCGTTATGAAGTAGAAATAACAGGCTTCGCTCCTTTTATTATTACTTCTGTTACAGGAAATTTAGAAGTTCATGGTACCTTTTTAGATAAAGCATTAATAGTTACAGAAGGCTCTATTGCTCCAGTGGACTCAGGAATTATTAGAGTTATACGATTGATAGACTGATTTAATTATATATATTTTAGGAGAAGATATGAGAATAAGGATTATATTACTATTTTTAGCAATATTTTTAGGAGCAATTTCAGTTATACTAGTTATTTTTTATATAAATAATATTCGCTCCTCAGTAGAGGAAGATGTTGAGAAAGTTGAAGTTTTGGTAGCTGCCCAAAATATTTCAAAAGAAACTCCAGTTGAGGTAATAATTAAAAATGACTATATAATCATCCAACCCATTCCTAAAAAATATATAGCTGGCGGAGTTCTTACATCCTTAGACATTTATAAAGGATATGTAGTTGCAGCTCCAATTAATGAAGGTGAGCAGATTACTTCAACCAATTTTGTTAAGCCTGAGGATTTAGGATTAACTTTTATAATACCAAGTGATATGGTTGCTATATCAATTCCAGTAAATGAAGTAATAGGTGTTTCTAATCTTATAAATATTGGCGATAAAGTTAACGTAATTGCTACTTTTCAACCAACTCAAGATGAACTTGCTGTAGATTTAGCTGAAACTAGTACACCACCAGAGGACTACGGTTCAGAAAGTGAAGAAAGTATTGAAATAGAAGAAGAAGCTGAACCAGAAGAGGAAATCTTAGATCTTACAGAAGAAACAATCTATAAGGAAATAACAAAAATCCTCCTGTGGAATGTTGAAGTATTATATATAGGAACAAGAACTGCAGCCGATCAGGAATCAACACAGGATGAAGAATTTATGGGAAGCCAATCTAAAAGTGATGAAAACACTAAAATAACCACAGTTACTTTAGCAGTAACTCCAGAAGAATCAGAAAAACTTGTCTTTTCGGAAGAAATGGGTACAGTATGGCTGGCTTTAGTTCCGATTACAGGTATTGAGGAAGAAAAAACTCCTGGAAGAACATTGGATAATATCTTTAAATAATACAGTGAAAGATTTTAATATAAAAAAAGAATTTGTTTATAAGTAAATATAAAAAATAAATAGCAACAATTAAGTATTAAATTAATAAAAAAGGAAATCGAATGGACAAAATTCCAGTCTTCATAACAGATAAAAAAATAGATACTATTGAAAAGATCGCAGCGTTTCTGGAGAATTTTTCAGATTTCAAAATAATTAAAACCAGTACAGATGTGAAAGACCTGGAAAAAATTCTAGAGAAAAACATACAAACCATAATTTTATTAGGTCCGCATTACACTATTGATGATATTGAGAAATTCGTATCCTTTTATAAGGATTACCTGCATTACTTAATTGAAATAATCCTCCTGGCAAGAGAACCTTCTGTTGAATTTTTAAGAAAAGCCATAAAGCTTGAGATTCATGAAGTATTAGAATTGCCATTGAACACTAAAGATTTAAATGAATATACTAATAGAGCAAAAAATATTTTTAAAAAAAATCCTGTTAATAATTCCAAGTCACAATATAAAGAAAAAAAGGGAGATAATAAAAAAGCTATGAGAATAATGGTCTTTAGCACAAAAGGAGGAACAGGGGCATCCTTCCTTGCTGCAAATCTCGCAGTAGATTTGACCACTCAAACTAGAAAAGACATAACCTTAGTAGATCTCAATTATCAATTTGGCGACATTGCATTAATGCTTGATATATATCCTAAAAATAATATTAATGATATTATTCCACTAATAGACCAATTGGATTCTGAAACATTAAAATCCTTCCTGACTATCCACAAATCCGGGGTAAAAGTTTTACCTGCACCAATTGATCCATCTCAAGATGAATCAATAACTACCGAATCAACAATTAAAATTGTTGATATTCTTACAGAGATAAATGATTTCATTATATTTGATGCACCATCTATATTTTCAGAAAATGTATTAGCTATCTTAGAAAAATTAGATTATTTATGCATGATTACAACTAAAGATGTTCCGAGTATAAAAAATTTAAAAATCTCTTTGCAGGTACTTGAAAGATTGAAATTTCCAAAGGAAAAGATACTAATAATTATGAATAGATCTGATAGTAGAGTAGGCATAACTCTAAATGAGATAGAAGACACAATCGGTAGAAAGATAAACATAGCTATTCCAAGCAATAGAATAGTTCCTTTAACTATAAATAAAGGTATTCCTGTAGTTTTAAATTATCCAAAATCATCTGTAAGTAAAAATATTAATAAGCTAACTAAGATTTTAATTAATACAAAAAAATGATGAATAGATAATTGCATAAATAATTAGATTTTAAGGAAAGTGAGTAATAATGGGATTAAAAGAAAGAATTAGACAAATACAAGATCTTGAATACAGCCCAGATTTACAAATAGCAAAAAAAATATCTGGCAGAGTAAAACAAATTGATAGTATTAAGAAAAATATTCATCTGCAATTAATAAAAGAACTTTCAGATATAATCTCCAAGAATAATATCAATGATAATGATTTAAAGCACAAAGTTAATTTAGAAACACAAAAGCTTATAAATAACATTGATATCCCTTTAACAAGCGGAGAAAAAACAAAAATTATCAGTGATCTTATTGATGATGTTATTGGCTATGGCCCAGTTGAAGAGTTTTTAAAAGATAAAGATATTACAGAAATTATGGTTAATAACCCTTCTACTATATATATAGAAAAACACGGTAAGATATATCGTACTAATAAGACCTTTTTAAATAAAGACCATCTCCTAAGAATAATTGATAAAATTGTTAGCAGGATAGGCAGGAGAGTTGATGAATCTACCCCCTATGTAGATGCAAGACTGCCAGATGGCTCAAGAGTAAATATTATTGTTCACCCCCTGGCTATCAATGGTCCTATGATGACCATAAGAAAGTTTGCAGCTGATCCGTTTAGCATTGATGACTTAATAAATATGGGTACATGTACTAAAAAAGCAGCTGATTTCTTAAAAACCTGTGTCATTGGAAGATTAAATATAATTAGCTCAGGTGGTACTGGAACTGGTAAAACAACAACATTAAATGTAATGTCCTCTTTTATTCCTAATGATGAGAGAATAATAACTATTGAGGATGCTGCTGAGCTGCAGCTTCACCAAGAGCATGTATTGAGACTTGAGGCAAGACCGCCTAATATAGAAGGCAAAGGTATGGTAACAATTAGGGATCTTGTGAGAAATTCACTACGTATGAGACCAGACCGTATTATAATAGGAGAAGTTAGAGGCGGTGAAGCCCTGGACATGCTTCAAGCAATGAATACCGGGCATGATGGAAGTCTTAGTACGGTTCACGCCAACTCCCCTCGCGATGTACTTTCAAGATTAGAGACTATGGTTTTAATGTCTGGTATAGATATTCCAATAAGGGCAATAAGAGAACAAATTGCTTCTGCGGTAAACCTAATAGTTCATTTAAACAGATTTAAAGATGGATCGCGAAAACTTGTAAAAATCACTGAAGTACAGGGAATGGAAGGTGATATTATAACCTTACAGGATCTCTTTACATATGATTATTCTATGGGTATCGACAAGGATAGTAAGTTTATTGGAAGAATTAAATCTACGGGCCTTATGCCAAGATTTTTGGGAAAGCTGCATAATACTGGAGTAGATATTCCAAATGAGATTTTTCAAAAAGAAATCTAATTATATCTGTCTTTTTATAAGTTCAATTATAGGAATGCTGGTTTAGCTGAATTTAAAGATATGAAAAAAAATAAACATATTAAAATAACCATATTTTTATTAATATTTGTAATAGTATTTCTTGTACTGCCTGCAATTATCTTTGGTCAGGAAACAGAGGATATTATTATCAATAAAGTAAATATTGAGAAATATCCCTATGTAAGCTCCTATATCAGCTTTAAGGAAGGTTCAGAATTAGGTTCAAAAAAACTTGATAATGAAAACTTTACTATTTTAGAAAATAATGAAAAAGTGCAAGATTTTACTGTTAAAAGAGTAGCCACAATTACTGAACCAATAGGTATTGTCTTAGTACTTGATACAAGTGGCAGTATGAAAGAGCAGCCAATAGAAGATGCTAAGAATGCAGCATCTCTTTTCATGGATGAAATGAAACCTTATGACGAATTTTCAGTGGTAGGTTTTGCAGATAAAGTTACAATATATTCCAGTTTTACATCAAACAGGCAGTTGCTTAAAAATTCTATTGCACGAATAGAAGCTGAAGGTGAGACTTCCATGTTTGATGGTATCATGAAATCTTTGGAACAATTTGAAAATAAAAAAGATCTCAAAGATAAATATATAATCATACTTACCGATGGCATGGATACAGTTAGTAAATTTAAGCCTGAGGATATAATTTCCAAAGCCAAAGAGGAAGAAGTTACAATATATTCAGTAGCTTTAATGTCTTATGATTTTAATCCTATAGACATTGAAAATATTTCATCAGAAACAAACGGAGAGCTGCTAACTGCCACAGATTCAACAGAATTAAAAGATCTTTATAGCGCTATTTCAAGAAAGATAAGAAATCAATATGTGATTTCCTACACAAGCCTGTGGCCAAATACTGAAACAATTGATATAAATATAACTGTAAATGATTCTGGATTAACCAGCTCTGTAAGTACAATTTACAAAAACCCTTTCTATACCCCGCCACCAACTGATATAGTTGCAAGCCCTGCTAAGTCTCCATTTCTTGCAATATTTGATATATGGTGGATGAAATTGGTATTATATATAATTATCTTGATTGGGATAACTCTTTTTTTATTTTCTCTTATTTTAATAATTCTCCCCTCTCAAAATCTACTAAAGCGCAGGACCGACTTTTATGATTATAATAAAACCTATAAATATCCAGAAGAAGAATTTGATAAGAATAAGGGTAAGATAAAAATATTTAACCGTATAGTTAAAATTATCTCTAAAGTTGCTTCCAGAAGAGGTTTTATAGAGCTTTTTAACCTTAGACTTCAAAAGGCAGGCATGAGTATCAGAGCATCTGAATTCATTACATTGCATATTATGGCAGTAATTACTTTAAGCGTGGGAATATATTTATTAACTAAAAATCTTCTTTTAACTTTAGTTTTAGTTATGATAATAATACTGGCTCCCTTTATACTCTTAAATTTTAAAGCATCTGTAAGGGTCAAAAAATTAAATGAACAGTTACCTGATACACTCCAATTGATTAGCAGTTCTCTAAAAGCTGGATATAGTTTAAGTCAATCTATAAACATGATTATAGATGAGGCCAGTCCACCAATATCTGATGAATTTAAAATAGTATTAAGTGAGATTAGAATGGGACTACCTGAAAAAGATGCTCTGGAAAGAATGGCTAAGCGAATTAACAGTGAATTATTTGACTGGACAGCTTTAGCTGTAAGCATTCAAAGCGAGGTAGGAGGAAATCTTGCCGAAGTTATGGATACCATATCAGATACTATCAGAGACAGAGAAAGAACTTTGCGCCAGATAAAGGCTCTGACTGCAGAGGGAAGAATATCAGCTTATATATTAATTGGATTGCCTATTATAATGACCCTAGTTCTTGTTATGTTAAACAGAGAATACATTAGCTTATTGATAACTACAAAAATAGGTTTGGCTATGTTATCAGTAGCATCTATTTTAATGATTACAGGTATTATCTGGATTTTAAAGATTATTAATGTTAAATATTAATAATGGTAATAGTAATAACTAATATATTTTTAAAAAAATAAAATAATTATTGTTAATATCGTCAGACAAAAGAAAGGATTTGTGATAATAAAATGATTATATATATAATTATAGGTACTGTTTTTCTATCAATATTTTTATTAGTCCTCTTTTCAGGCATGCCTATTATCTTAAAAAAAAATCAAAAGAGCAGTATTTCCAGTAGGTTGTCTTATTATGATACAAATACTAGCAAAAAAGAAGCTATAATTCCTTCTTTCTTTGATAGAATGATTATGCCTATATTTTCAAGAATTGGATCTACCACTAAGAAGATTATCCCTACTGGTATCAGGGAAACTTCTAAAAACAAATTAGAGCAAGCAGGATTTCAAAATCCAAAGGTGATAGATATTTATCTAATCATAAAATTTTTCTTACCTATTGTATTTATATTTCTGCTAATTTTATTAAATATCTTTTTTACATTAATTCTGCAAATCAAGCTTGTGCTAATATTATCTATTCCTCTTTCCTATTTCTTGCCCGACATTTATTTGCGCAATAAAATTTTTAGCAGGAAGGATGAAATCAGAAGATCGCTGCCCATTGCTCTTGATATGCTCACCATCAGTGTTGAAGCTGGAATGGGATTTGATAATGCATTATTAAAAGTTGCAAATAATACCAAGGGACCCTTAGGTCAAGAATTTGAAAAAATGTTACTCGAAATGCAGTTAGGTTTTTCAAGAAAAGAAGCTTTTAGAAACTTACAGAAACGGACAGATGTTCAAGACTTAAATTCCTTTATTGTGTCAATGGTGCAAGCTGATATTTTTGGTATTCCCATAGGAAAAGTCTTAAGAACACAGGCAGCCGAGATGAGAATAAAGAGACGTCAGCAAGCTGAGGAAAAGGGAATAAAAGCTCCAGTTAAATTAGTTTTTCCTCTTATACTATGTTTATTTCCAGCACTTATGACTGTAGTTTTAGGTCCAGCAGTAATAAGAATATACTATATATTGCTGGAAGGAAGTATTTTTCATTAAGTATTTAATCATTATAATCATTCTACAAATTAATAATTACCTTATTAAAATAATTCTCACTAATACTGTTTGCTAACTTTTAAAATATTTTACAAATTTCCAAATTTTTCGCCTATAATATAAAAATGGAAGGAGTATGTCATGAAAATTGAAAGTCCAGTTTTTAAAAACAATGAGTTAATTCCACCAAAATATACTTGTGATGGAGAAAATATAAATCCTCCCTTAAAGTTAAGTCTGGTTCCAGAAAACACTAAAAGCCTGGTTTTAATTGTTGATGATCCTGATGCCCCTTCAGGAACCTGGGTCCACTGGACTATTTGGAATATAAATCCCCAAACTGTAGAAATTCCAGAAAACAGCTGTCCTCAGGGTGCAGTAGAAGGAATAACTGATTTTGGCAGTACTGGATATGGAGGCCCCTGTCCACCATCAGGAACTCATAGATACTTCTTTAAGCTTTACGCATTGGATATTCCTACTTTAGATCTTATGTCCTCTGCAAGTGCAAGCGACGTTGGAAAAGAATTAAAAAAACATATATTAGCTCAGGCACAGATCATAGGATTGTATAGGCGAATGTGACCTGGAGGGAAATGATATAAATATTGATACTATTGACAAAACTATTTAATTATAGTATAAGTATAGTATTAAAAACTAATATTAGTTTTATATAAGATAATGAAAGAGAAAAAAGATACAAAGAAAAAATCTAAAGAAATTGGAATAGATGGACTAAACAGTATAAGTAATTTAGAAGCTGACATTATGAAGATAGTATGGAACAGGAAAGAAATCACTGTAAGAGAAGTCCATGAAATTATGCTCAGAGAAGAAATTAAAAAAAAGAAACAGGGTTTTATCCCATATACTACTGTAATGTCTACCATGACAACACTAGCGGAAAAAAATCTGCTCAAACAGAATAAAAGTGGCAAAACTTATATTTACTCAGCAGCAGTTAATAAAAAACAGTTGTCTAAAAGTATCATAAAATCTGTTGCATCCAAATTACTTAATGGAGGCACTAGCAACCTTGTCTCTAAATTTTTAGCTGACAGCAACAATATTTCTAATGAAGGAATTAATAAGCTACTAGAAGAAATTGATAAATCATAGCAATACATAATCTGTTTTAATAGTAGTATTTTATATAATATCAATTTCCACTTGAGTTTAGATATAATTTATATCTTTTTATCTACTTTCATAAGATTATTTATTAGTTTAAAAAATAAAATAAGTTCATTTTATTTCTTAATATATTTATATAATGTTTTTTGAAATATTAATAAATTATATTTTACCTATAATCTATAACAGCTTTGTAAGCTTGATTTTGGTTTTATTTTTCTTATTCATTTTTAGAATTAAAGATTCAAATATTAGAATTCTATTTCTATTCCTTCCCCTTATAAAGCCTTTTTTAATTATTATTGAAAAAATTAACTTAAATGAAGAATTTTTTAAATACCGCCCAGGTGTATTAGGAATCAGACTTCCTAGTCCAAATACAATCATTAACAGAATAGATTCTTTCCATAAAAGTCCTATAAACTTCTCTAATATGAACTATCTTGTTATGACACTAATTATTTCTAGTATAATTTTTGCACTTATAATTAGATGGATAAATCTCTATCTTTTCTATAAAAACTTATCCTACGAGGATAAGGTTGAAAGAAAAGATGTTCCTGATATTTTCAATATCATAGACAAATTTATCCAAAAAAATTCCATTAAGTATCCTAGCATCAGTTTGACTCATAAAAATTTCTTCTCACCTTTTATAATTGGAATAAAGAATTATACTTTAGTATTGTCACCAAACTTACTGGATAAACTAAGTACAGATGAAAAAGAAACATTAATTCACCATGAATTGTCGCATGTTATAAGAAAAGATAATTTAATTAGTTGGATAGCCCTTATTTTAAGAGATTTGCTTTTTTGTAACCCTGTTGCTTTCATAGCATACTACTTAATAAGAGTTGAACAAGAAAAAGGAAGTGATAAACTGGTATTAATATATTCTAAAAAAGAACCAAAAGAAATTGCTAAAAATATTTTAAATATAATTCTTAAAATTAAATCTTTTCATTTAGATAAATTAAAAATTAAAAAAAATATATATCAAGGGGCTTCTTTTTTACCTTTAATAAAATTTAATCAAATATTGATTAAAGATAGGATTTATTCCCTCATTAAAACCAAACCAAATAAAGTTCATGGCCATATTATCTTTAAAATCACAATGTCTGTACTATTTATAATACTGTTACTTGTACAAATTATCCTTATTGTAAAGGTAG
>JAUWCR010000084.1 GCA_030609215.1 Actinomycetes bacterium
ATACCTTCCTCCATGCCAATTATAAAAACATATGGAAATTCCAGTCCCTTGGCATTATGAAGAGTCATAAGTATAAGCGCATCTGTAGATTCATCATAATTATCAATATCTGTAAGAAGTGAAACTTCCTCAAGAAAGCCATCTAGTCTTATAAGACTGCTTCCAGAACCCCTGGTTTCTTTATCTCCTAAATCAGATATTGAAGGCATGCCAGAAGCCTCCATTAGAAATGTTTTATATTCATACTCTTTGGTCACGGTCAGCAGTTCCTTTAAATTCTCAATTCTATTCATTGCGTCTATAGTACTCTCCAGCTCAAGTTCTTTCATATAACCTGTCTTTTTCCAGACTCTTTGCAAAACTTTATCAGCTCCATTTTCTGTGGCATAATTTCTAAACTCTGCCATCATGCCTATAAATCTTCCTATCCTTTCCTTAACCCCCCTGCTGATGCTTGGAATTTCATCGTGCCTGTAAAAAGCTTCAACAAATGTCATATTATTTTTCCTGGAATACATCTCAATGGCAGACAGGGTAATCTTCCCAATCTTCCTTGCAGGCACATTTACAATTCTAGCCAGACTTATTATATCCTTTGGGTTGGATATTAGTTTTAAGTAAGCAAGCATGTCTTTTATTTCTTTTCTGTCATAAAATCTAAGTCCGCCATAAATCTTATAGGGAATATTTTCTTTTATTAAAAACTCTTCAACAGCTCGGGACTGTGCATTTGTTCTGTAAAAGATAGCAAAATCTCTGTATTTTTTGTCTTTCTTCTTTATAATTTTCCTTATTTTTTCAATTATAAATCTAACCTCTTCCTTTTCGTCAGCAGCTATATATTTAGAGACAAGTTCCCCCTCCATGTTATCAGTCCATAATTTTTTTTGCTTTCTGCTTTCATTATTGCTAATTAAAAAATTTGCAGCCCTTAAAATATTTTTAGTAGAGCGGTAATTCTGCTCCAGCTTCACAACAGTTGTGTTATCAAATCGTTTATCAAAATTTATTATATTTGATATTTCTGCACCCCTCCAACTATAAATGCTCTGATCGTCATCGCCAACCACACAGATATTTTTATGTTTTTCTGATAAAATCATAATCAGCTCATTCTGGACAACATTAGTATCCTGGAACTCATCAACCAGAATATATTTAAATTTATTCTGATACTTTTCTCTTACTTCCTGAAATAACTTAAGAATATCAACTGTAAACATTAAAAGATCATCAAAATCCAGCGCATTAGCTTTCAGAAGTTTTTCCTGATACAGAGGGTAAACCTGCGCAACTATTTTTTCAAAATAATCCACTGCCTTCTTTGAAAAAGTCTCGTAGTCTATAAGCCTGTTTTTAGCATTGCTGATTACAGCATGAACTGCTTTCGGGTGAAATCTTTTGCTGTCTAGATTCAAATCCTTCAAGCAGCTTGATATCAGACTTAACTGGTCAATAGAATCGTAAATTACAAAATTCCTTGACATGCCTAAATGATGAATCTCATACCTTAAGATTTTTGCGCAAAATGAATGAAAAGTACTAACCCACATTATCTCTCCTACTTTTCCCACAAGTTCTATTACTCTTCTCTTCATCTCTTTAGCTGCCTTATTGGTAAATGTAATGGCAAGAACATTGAAAGGATTAATACCCTTATCTTTTACAAGATAAGCTATTCTGTAGGTCAGTACCCTGGTTTTACCACTTCCTGCACCAGCTATAACCAGAAGCGGTTTTTTTATTTTCTTAACAGCTTTAATTTGCTCAGGATTTAAATATTTATCTAAGTTCAATTGCTACGAACTACCTAACTTTTTTACTAAAAATATTTGCAATATAACTAACCTGCTTAAGCATCTCAGATGTCTGCTTGGGGTTAAGTGCCTGCTGACCATCACAAAGCGCCTTGGAAGGTTCATTATGCACCTCAACTATAAGTCCATCTGCACCGACTGCAATTGCTGCTCTACTCATAGGAATAACCAGATCGCTTTGCCCAACAGCATGGGATGGATCGATGATTATAGGAAGTTTACTTAATTTCTTTATTACCGGAACTGCAGACAAATCTAAAGTAAATCTGGTGTAAGGTTCAAAAGTTCTTATTCCCCTCTCACAAAGAACTATTTCCAAATCTCCTCCAGATGATGATATATACTCAACTGCAAGAAGCCATTCCTTAATAGTGGCAGCCCACCCTCTTTTTAACAATACCTTTTTATTCCTCTTGCGAGCTACATCTCCAACCTTTTTCAGCAGGGCAAAATTTGACATATTTCTTGTTCCTATCTGTAAAACATCTACATATCTAGCTATTTCTTCTACTGTCTCCGCATCTGTAACTTCAGTAACTGTTTTGAGATTGTACTTGCGCCCAGCTTTCATTAAATACTCCAAACCTGTATGTCCAAGTCCCTGAAAACTATAAGGAGAAGTCCTTGGTTTATACGCCCCTCCCCTAAAAAATGTTAGCCCGCAACTCTTAATAATACCTGCTATAGCATCTAACTGCTCCCAGCTTTCAATAGCACAGGGACCAGCAATCACAGTAATGTACCCATCTTTAATCAGTTTGAAATCATCTTGCTTCGCTGATTTTTTTAAACTATCTATATTATTCTTATCTTTTTCCAAATAAACTTCCTCTCAGTGCCTGGTGGATTAATTTTTTTATAGATCCTGGTTCAGTTTAATGATTACAAGCTTTCATCTTTTTCCAGAATCTGAACATTTCTAAGTATTGCTTCAAAGATTTGCACAATATTATCATTATAAAGTGGGCCCTTATTATATTTGATAATATTGTCCATCAAATCTTCTTCCCTTTTTGCATCATAAAGGGCCATGTTATTTTTTTCCTTCAGTCTCTTTATCTTTAATACTGTAACTGCTCTCTTATTTAATAATTCAACTAAAGCTTTATCAATTTTATCAATACCACTTCTACCTTTTTTTAATTTTTCTTCAAAGTCATTATCCATTAATATTACTCCTTTAGATTTTTATATCTTAGCTAAAATTACTCCCATTCTATCGTGCTGGGCGGCTTCGAACTAATATCATAAACAACTCTATTCACACCGTCAACCTTATTTATTATCTTATTGCTTATTCTTTCCAAAACATCATATGGAAGTTTCACCCAGTCTGCAGTCATTGCATCTTCACTGTTAACTGCCCTTATTACAATAGGATAAGCATATGATCGCTCATCTCCCATAACACCAACACTTTTTATACATGGAAGTATCGCGAAAGACTGCCAGATTCTTTTATACAACCCTGCTCTTCTTATCTCCTCCAGTACTATACTATCAGCCTTTTTTAATATTTCCAGCTTTTCTTCAGTAACATCGCCAATTATCCTTATGGCAAGCCCTGGACCAGGAAAAGGCTGCCTCCATACTAGCTCATCAGGAAGTCCAAGTTCTATCCCAATCTTCCTAACTTCATCTTTAAACAACATTCTTAAAGGCTCAATTAGTTTTAATTTCATATCTTCAGGAAGGCCTGCAACATTATGATGTGATTTTATTCTTGCTGCATCTCTTGTTCCGCTCTCTATTACGTCTGAATAAAGAGTTCCCTGTACTAGAAAATCCGCACCTTTAATTTTCTTAGCCTCTTCTTCAAAAATCCTTATAAACTCATTCCCTATAATCTTCCTTTTTTTCTCAGGGTCAGTAACTCCTTTTAATTTATTTAAAAATCTATCTTTTGCTTTAATATGAACAAGGTTAATTTTGAAATTCTCCCTGAAAGTCTTTTTAACCTGAATATCTTCTCCTTTTCTTAAAAGTCCCTGGTCTACAAAAATACATGTTAACCTGTTTCCAACCGCCTTATTAACCAGAATAGCAGCCACAGAAGAATCAACTCCTCCGCTCAGCGCGCATATAACCCTTCCATCTTTTACCTTACGCTTTATCTTACTCACCTGGTTTTCTATTATCGAAACCATGGTCCACGTAGGAGAACACTTACATATATTAAATAAGAAATTATTTAATATATCCATACCAGATGGTGTATGTATAACCTCGGGGTGAAACTGAATACCATATATATGTTTAGCTGTCTCTTCAAAACCAGCAACCGGCAGACTATGGGTGGATGCAATTACTTTAAAAGATGATGGGACTTTTAATACACTGTCCTTATGGCTCATCCAACAGGTTTCAACCTGCTTTAGCCCGCTAAATAAAAGAGACTCTACATCCAGTTTTATTTTAGTCTTACCATACTCATTTCTTCCACTGCTTGTTACAGCACCATCAAGCAAAGATGCAATTAATTGCATTCCATAGCAAATACCAAGAACAGGTATTCCAAGAGAAAATATTCTTTTATCTATCCGTAGGGGTCTTTTTGTTTTAGATAAAATACTGCTGGGAGAGCCTGAAAATACAAGTCCGCTTGGTTTTTTCTCTTTTATTTCTTCCAGTGGAGTATCATAGGGAATTAGCTCTGAGTAAACTCTGAGTTCCCTGATCCTTCTGGCAATTAACCGACTGTACTGCCCACCAAAATCAATAACTAAAATATTTTCCATATTAATATTTTACTCTCCTACATCCTTATTATATTCTTAAAGTTACTGTTATAAAAATTTATCGTCATATTTGATATTATATCCTAGTATTACTTGCCCATTCCTACTTTCTGCATTCTCTGATGAAATTTCCCCTCTGTTTTAATTGAAGGAGCAACTATCACTTCAGCTTTCTGAAACTCCTTAATATTTTTATAGCCGCATGTAGCCATTGAAGTTCTAAGCGCACCAAATAAATTCAATGTACCATCATTTTCAAAGGCCGGCCCAACCAGTATTTCTTCAAGCTTTGCAACCACTTCTGTTTTAACCCGGGCACCTCTTGGCAGCTCTGGGTGAAAAGTAGCCATACCCCAGTGAAATCCTCTTCCAGGAGCTTCCTTAGCTCTTGAGAGAGGCGAACCAATCATTACCAGGTCTGCCCCGCAAGCTATAGCTTTTGCAATATCTCCGCCTGTTCTCATTCCTCCGTCAGCAATAACCAGGATATGATCTCCAGTTTCATCAAGATGCCTTGCCCTGGCTGCTGCTGCGTCTGCAATAGCTGTAGCCTGAGGAACACCAATCCCTAAAACCTGTCTGGTAGTACACGCTTCGCCAGGACCAACTCCAACCAGGACTCCGACAGCTCCTGTTCTCATTAAGTGCAGGGATGTAGAGAAAGACGCACAACCGCCAACTATTACTGGAATAGGACATTCAGGGATAAACTTCTTTAAATCCAGTGGAGCTTTTACCTCACTTACATGCTCCGCACTTACTACAGTACCCTGAATTATAAGTATATCCAGACCTGCGTCTATAACAATCCTGTAATATTTTTCAACCTTTTGCGGAGTAAATGAACCGCATGCAATACAGCCCGCTTTTTTTATCTGCTTTATTCTCTTTATAATCAATTCCTCTTTAATTGGCTCTGTATAAATTTTCTGCATCTTTCTGGTAGCTTCCCTGTCTTGAAATTTAGAAATTTTTTCCAGTATCTCGTCAGCATTATCATATCTGCATTGAATTCCCTCAAAATTTAAAACAGCAAGACCTCCAATTCTATTCATTTCAATAGCAAACCCTACATCAACCACACCATCCATCGCTGATGCAAGTACCGGTATTTTTAAATCATATTTTCCAATTTTTACAGATATATCAGTATCCTCCGCATCTCTTGTTCGCCTGCTTGGTACTATTGAAACTTCATCAAAACCATAAGCCCTTCGTCCTAACTTACCCTTGCCAATATCTATATCCATTTACACCCCTTTTCTCTTAATTTTCTTTTCTTCTCCTTTTATCAGTCTTTTAATATTATTCCTATGAGTAATAAAAGCCAATACACATATAAAAATACCAGCGATAACTACAGGAAGCGGATACTTGCTAAAAAAAAATGATAGTGGAGTAGCTATAGCTGCAACTAAAGACCCCACAGATACAATTCTAAAGATTAAAAAAACAACAGCCCATGTGATTATAATAATAAAAATCGGGAGAATCTCTATCCACACAGGATTACTTAAGTATGGCAGACTTGATAGTGCCACTATCACTCCATAAGAAGTTGCAATTCCCTTCCCTCCCTTAAAATTAATATAAACAGGAAAATCATGTCCCAAAATTACAGCAACAGCTGATATTGAAATGAGTATCAAATCATTGGGAAAAATTAAACATACTACCAGTACCGGTATAAACCCCTTAACCATATCAGCAATAATAGTAATAATACCTAATGATACCCCAAGAGTCCT
>JAUWCR010000080.1 GCA_030609215.1 Actinomycetes bacterium
TATATTATACTATATTATTTTACTACTATTTGTTTATATATTTTATATTTTTTCTATTTATTTTTTATTTATTAACTTGTAAATCTATCAATAGTATTCTTAACAAATTTTTGCATAAAATTGAAAAATTTACCATCAGTAGACTCAATATAACACCTGATCAATGGCTCAGTGCCTGAAGGTCTTACAAGAATCCAGCTTTTATCTTCAAAAATTAATTCTACTCCTTCTTTATCTATAACATTAACTACTTTTTTACTATTGATTATTTTATCTTTCTGATCGAGAAAAAAATTAGTAATATCATTTTTTTTATCTATTGGAATCTTTATATCGAGCCTTATATTTTTAAAATTACCAAACTCATTACGAATCTTATTTAAATAATCTGACAAATAAAAACTGTTAAACTTTTTATTAAGAAAGGATTGAATCTCTACTAGAAGTAGAACTGCCAGCAGTCCATCTTTCTCAGGAATATGTCCTTTAATGCTTAACCCCCCACTTTCTTCGCCACCGACTATAACATCATTATTAATCATCTCTTTACCAATATATTTAAAACCAACAGGGGTTTCCAATACATTAATATTATTTTTTTCACATATTGCATCTATCAAGTGAGTAGTCGCTATAGATCTCACTACCCTATCTGATGAACTATATTTTCTAGTTTTTATAAGGTAATATAATATTAAAGAAATAATATTATTAGGGCTAATAAAAATACCTTTACCGTCAATTACTCCAAATCTATCTGCATCTCCATCCAGTGCTATTCCCAGATCTAAATTATTTTTTATAACATTGTTTTTAAGTAATATTAAATTATTTTCAGAAGGGTCAGGCAATTTTCCACCAAACAAAGTATCCCTATAATTATGAAATACAGTAGGTTCAATGTTAAGAACATCTATTAAAATTTCGGGAAGAATTTTACTACCTGAACCAAACATAGTATCAACTGCTATTTTAGGCTTATTCTTTTTTATTAATTCACTATCAATATTTTCAATTAATTTGTTTTTATAGCTATCAAATTTAAAAATATAATTAATATTCTCATCATAATTATCACTTTCTATTATTTTCAAATCTAAACTGTCTTTATTTTTAATTAAATCATTTACAATACTCTCTATTTTACGAGTTATGTTATTATCAGCGGGCCCACCATAATCAGGTATAAATTTAACTCCATTATAGATAGGTGGATTATGACTTGCAGTAATCATTATTGCACCATCCAGTTTTAATTCTCTTACCATGAAAGCAGTAGTCGGCGTTGGTATAGATTCTTTTGATATAAATACTTTAATGTCATTTTTAGAAAAAATTTTACTAGCTTGTATAGCAAATTCTTCAGAAAGGAATCTATTATCATAACCAATAAATACTCCCTTTTCATTTAAATTATTACTTATTAAAAATTTGCTTATTGCCAGTATAATTAAACTAAAATTTTCGAAAGTAAATTCATCAGCTAAAATAGCTCTCCATCCATCAGTTCCAAATTTTAATTTTTCTTCCATTTATTGATTAATTTTTTATAAAATTGGTCAATTTTTGGTCGGGACGAGAGGATTTGAACCTCCGACCCCCAGTACCCCATACTGGTGCGCTAGCCAAACTGCGCCACGTCCCGGTGTTTTTAAAGTAAAATTATTATATATTTTAAGATATTAGAAAATATTAGTAAAGTAATGGTTTGTACATTAAACCTCGGATTTAAACTTTCTTTTCATTAGAATGTTAACAGATTTAATAGGATCTAAATTATTATATATTATTTCATAAACACAATTAGTTATTGGAACATCAATATTTTTAATTTTTGCTATTTCGTAAACTGCCTTTGTGGTTTTTACCCCTTCAGCAATCATAAACATACTACTTAAAATTTCATTAATTTTCTCACCACTGCCAAGTCTCTCTCCAACTTCTCTATTTCTACTGTTCCTGCTTATGCATGTAGCAACAAGATCTCCCATACCTGCTGCTCCTGCAAATGTCTGTGGGTTTGCGCCAAGGTTTGTTCCAAATTTACTTAACTCATAGAGACCTCTGGTTACAAGAGATGCTTTTGTATTTGCACCATAACCAAGACTATCTGAAATACCTGATGCTATTGCTATTATATTCTTCACTGCACCACTAACTTCAACACCGATTATATCTATATTTGTATACACTCTAAAATAATCAGTTGAAATTATTGGTTGGAGATAATTCAGGAGTTTTACATTTAATGAAGATATAACTGTTACACTCGGTAATTTATTTGCGACCTCCAAAGCAATGTTTGGACCGGATAAAATTACAATTTTTGATTTTAAATCTTCTGGAACACATTGCTGCATTACCTGAGACAATCTAAGGTTGGTTCCAGTTTCAAATCCTTTAGCCACATTTATAATAGCTTTGATTTTATTACAATTACAAAGTAATTCATTATAAAATGACTTTATTATACTTCTTAGGGTGTGTGAAGGAACTGCAAAAATAATTAAATCTGTGTTGTTTAATGCCTCTTTTTTATTTAAAAAAGGTTTAACATTTGCTGGAAGTTCAAGATTGCTGGTATATTTTTTATTCTTCCTGTATTTTTTAATTTCATTATAAGTAGACTCATTTCTTACCCATAATTTAATAATATAGCCTTTTTCAGCAAGCATTGCTGAAAGAGTTGTCCCCCAGCTCCCTCCTCCTATGATTGAAATTTTTAAATTCTTTTCCATAATTAAATTAACAAAATTAAAAATATAAAAATATTATAAACATATCTAAACTAATATTTAAATTTAAAAAAAATTGGAGTTCCCATAAAACCAAAGTTTTTCCTTATATTATTTTCAATAAATCTTATTATATTAGTCTTTTTCCTTATATCCATATTTGAAAAAACTAAAAAATATGGCGGGTTATTTTTTAATTGCTTTATGAATTTTATTCTAAATTTTTTACTTTTCCAGTAAACTGCACTTTGGTGTTCTAGTTCTTTAAACAATTTTCTTAGTTTATTTTCAGTAACTTTTTTATCTCTCTCTTTAATTAGAGAATCAATCATTTTGAATATATTATTAATCCCTTTTTTATTTAAAGCACTAATCTTAAGAAATGGAATAAATCTTGCAAAATCTAATTTTTTATCAAAGTCATCTATCATTTTTTTTAAAACTTCCTTATCAACAATATCAATTTTATTAAATACAACACAAATACTTACTCCTTTTTCCAAACATATTTCAACTATTTTTATATCCTGTTTAGAAATTCCTTCCAAAGAGTCAATTAAAATTAAGCTTACTTCTGATTTTTCAATGGTTCTTAATGTTCTAAGTTTACTGTAATATTCAAGATCTTCTTCTTTTAATTTATTTTTTTTAAGCCCTGCAGTATCTATGAATCTATATTTTTTGTTACTGATAGTTATTATACTATCTATGCTATCTCTGGTCGTGCCTGCAACATTATCAACAATTGTTCTATCTTCTTTTATTATAGTGTTAAATAATGTTGATTTCCCAACATTAGGTTTTCCAAGAATAGAAATGCTTGCAATATCTTCATCTATAATTCTTTTTTTGTTAGCATCCATACTTACTATATATTTTTTTATTTTTTCAGTTACCTCATCCAATAGATCTCCAATGTTTATACCATGCATAGCTGATACTTCGATTGGATAACTAAATCCAAGTTCTAAGTAATCATTAGTATAATATTTATCTTTTTTGTTATCACATTTATTTCCAACAAATAATAAATCTTTATTTGATTTCCTAATTAAATCTGCCACTTCTTTATCTAGCGGAGACAATGGTTCCGTTAAGTCAACTAAAAAAATAATTAAATTAGATTCATAAATTGCTTCCTTTGCTTGAAGAAGTACCTGCATGGAAATCCTTTTTTTTGATTTAAAATCTATACCTCCTGTATCAAGGATATAAAAATTAATACCATTCCAATCAGTAGCGTAATATTTTCTATCTCTTGTTATCATTGGCTCTTTGTGGACTATAGCTTCTCTTTTTTGGCATATTCTATTTATTAGTGTTGATTTTCCTACATTTGGCTTTCCAATTATGGCAATTTTTGGTATATCTTCTTTCATAATTAATTTACTTTCCAATTAGTTAAAATATTTAGCAAATATATATTTTGTTTATTATTTAACATATTTCTTTTACAAAACTTAATCCATCTTCAGGTATTATTTTTATTCGATTACTAATTCTTTTTATTTCATGCTTTCTGTAATTATCAATTGTCAAATTATCTTTATTAAAAATACAATCAGGTATAATTATTTTACTATATTTTGTTATTTTTATTTTCTTTAGATTAGATATTATATCAATTCCGCTTAAAAGTCCTGTGACTTTAATATTTCCACCAAAAAAATCATTTTTTATACTGATTACTTTTAAATAAGGGTTAACCAGTAAATTAAAATCTTTCCACTTCTCTCCTATTATTTTTAATGTATTAATTATTACATGTTTTCCATATTCTGAAGTGATTACAAGGATACCTTTTTTATACGGATTATTATTGTTATCTATTAAATTTATAAAAAATTTTTTCTTATTATCTTGAAAGAATTTAAAAATCTGGTTTAGGAAATTTATATATTTACCTACTCCATTATTAATTTGATAAAAATCTTTGTAATAATTGTAATCAGGGAATTTCTTTTCAGCAATAACATAAAACTCATCAGACAGAAAAATATTATCAGAATTATATTTTTTATTAAAATTGTTAGTAAAATTAATTATTTCAGATGCACTTATCTTAGTATAAGGTTTTAATTCACTGTAATTATTATATTTAGTTATCCCTACCGGCACTATACCAATAGATATGATATTATTAAAATACTTAGTTAATTTTGTAAGAGTATTCTCTAAATCTTTCCCATCATTTATTCCAGGACATAAAACAATTTGAATATTTGTTTTAATTCCATTATTGTCAAGAATCTTTAAATTTTTAACTCCAGAAATGCTATTTTTATTTTGAAATATTTTATTTCTAATTTTTATATCAAAGCTATGAAGTGAAATATATAATGGATAAAGATTGTATTTTATTATTTTATTTAAATCCTTTTCTTTAATATTAGTTAATGTTATAAAATTTCCATTTATAAAGGATTGAAGATAATCATCATCTTTTATATATAAAGTAGGCCTAAGATTTTTCGGCAGCTGTTTTACAAAGCAAAAGATGCAGTCGTTGTTGCAAATTCTTATTTTATTCAAAATATTACATATTTTTAAGTTATTGATTATAAATCTTACATTAATTAAATTTCTTCGATTAACTTTTTTACGTTAAAAATATCTTCTTGCGGGGTTGATGCACCGCCGCTTATACCGATATTTTTCCCACCTTTTACCCAATCCAAATTTAAGTCTTTATAGTTTTCAATATAGTATGTTCTGGGATTATATTTTTTAGATATTTCTGCAAGATGAGCAGTATTTGCACTGTTTTTCCCGCCAACAATTATCATCACATCAACTTTTTTTGATAGTTCTTTAGTAGAGTTTTGCCTTTTTTTTGTAGTATCACAGATAGTATTTTCAATTAATATTTCATTACCTTTTTCAAGTATTTTACTTACAATTAATTGAAATTTTTCAATTGTTGAAGTTGTTTGTACTACTATCCCAATTCTATTATTTTTTCTTAAAACATCAATATCTTTTTCATCTTCTATTACCATAACTGATTTTTTACTTTTTATATGATCCCTTATTCCTATTACTTCAGGGTGATTTTTACTCCCGATTATTACCAGATAGTATCCCTTTTTGGATAACATTTTTGCCTTGGATTGTGCATTTTTTACAAAAGGACAGGTTGCATTTACTATTTTAATATTTTTTGCTTTTAATCTTTTTAAAATTTCTGGCCCCACACCATGGGACCTGACAATAAATACACTCCCTGGAGTTATTTCAGCTTCATCAGCTGCAATAATCAACCCTTTTTTTGATAATTTATCAACCACTCCCTTATTATGAATAATTTGCCCAAGAGAGTAGATTTTTACATTATTGTTTTTATATTTTTTAAGGGTACGCTCGGTTATATCTAAAGCTCTTTTAACTCCAAAACAGTAACCTGAATATTTTGCAATTTCTATATTCATTTTTCTAATTTCTATATATTATAAATACCAATATAAAATATTAAACTCATCACCCCATATATCATGTTATTTTGTGGACTATAATTTTATGGATGTTATTTTATTTCGTTATATAATTCCTTTATTGATATCATTACTTTTTCTAAAATAATATTTATTGCTTCCTTTTTGCTATATTTTTTTACAATATCTTCAATGTGAATTAAATTCCCATAATATATTTTAACTTTTGGGAAAAATATTCTTTTATGTGGTTTCTGAATTATTTTGTTTGTA
>JAUWCR010000172.1 GCA_030609215.1 Actinomycetes bacterium
GGATAAGACCAATTAAAAGGATGAGAGTTTACACAAAAAAATGAACTTTTAAGATGGTTAATTCTTTTAATAAAAAGAATTCTTAAAAGATACGAATCCTAAAAAAATGTAAGATCTTATCAATAAAAGATTAAAAATTTATTGTTGGGATAAAAATATCCTTGTTTGAAGCTATTATCTTGGTTTTAACATCATCCACAGTGGCCAACGTAGATTGTATGGATTTAGATCTACAGAGATCTAATACCCAATATCCTTTTACTTTTTTATTGAGGAACTAGCTACTTCTTTTAAACTATTAAAATAATTTATAAATACCCTCTATTATTTCTTGAATATTTTTATAACTTAAATTACAAAACCATCTTATTGGAACCATATCTCCTATAGTAATTGATCCTACGGTATATCTAATGGGCTCAACTGGTGATTTTATTATGCCTGAGATATTTACTGCTTTTTCATCCCAATCAATTGTTCCTGCATTAGTCTTAAATTTTATTCTATTACTGCTATTTAACCATTTTATTGTAAAATTTTTATGCTTATTCTCGACTACTAAGTTATTAAATTCTTTAAGCCATATAAATTCTTTATCAATATTTTGTTGAATATTTTCTAGATAATCATATAAGGGTCTATTATTAACTTTTACTATTTCCCATAGTTTTATATCTCTTCCCGAATGTAATGTTTTTGTGCTTGCCTTAATAGGAAAATATACTTTGCGTACTATTCCTATTGCATATTTTTCTGAAATATCATTTGCGCAGTAATCTAAAGCTGACTTGAGTTCGTCTAAAAAATTTTTGAACTCTATATCCAATTCATCATAAAATTTATTATTTTTTACCGATTTAGTAATGATTTTTTCAATAATTACTATTCTTTTTTTAGAAGACTTTAAAAGTGTATCAATTTGCTTTTTTTTAGTTGGCATTTTTGTTTTTAAAAATTAAATGAATACTAAGTGTAATATTATCAAATTACTATATTTTTTTATATTTAAATTCTGGTTATCTTTATGAAGCTACTTTTAAGTTATCCTGCAATGATCTTATTTGAGAAGATAATTCAACAATATTATAATAATATTTAGTTCTAAACGTGTTCAATATCCTCAGCCACCCTGTGCACTAAGCAAAGTGACCAACTTCCCATCTTAAAAACATAGTGCTTTCACCCTCAACCCTTCATATGCATAAAAGTTATACTTAAAAATAAAAACTATATGTTAAATAAATTTGACATGATGTTAAAAATATATTACTATGAAAACATCATAATTAAAAAAGGATAGGCTCTATGACTAAGAACCAAAAACGATCATTATGCTCGCTCCTGATATGGGGCACTGTTACCATAATATTTATTCCTTTATTCTTTATAGGAGGTGGCCCCAGGGCATGGGTGCTTGATAATACCCGATTCATAATTTCAGCTTCCATATTTGCTGCCGGATACATTTCATTTTTTACTATGCTGGCCTTAACCAGAAAGAAAAAGACTGATGATATTGAAAGGGATGAAAGAGAAATTTTAATAGGCAGGAAAGCAAGCGAGATAACCCTTGCTATTGTAATGGGATATATTTTCCTTACCTGTATTGTTCTTTATACTCTCTATGATAAAACTAATAGTGTCCCGGCAGGTTGGATGTGGTTTCTGGGATATACCTGTATTTTTACTGGATATATTTCGAATTCAGCAATAATTCTGATACTTTATAAATCAAAAGCCGATATTCTATGAGTAGCTACAAGATAAAGACATCTATGCGGTCCCTGCGATTTGAACATAATGAGATGACCCAGCAGGAACTGGCAGATAAAGTAAAATGTACAAGACAGACCATTGCTGCCCTGGAGCAGGGCCATTATAATCCCTCTCTGATCTTAGCCTACAGGACTGCAAAGGTTTTTGGGAAATCAATTGAAGAAGTTTTTGAGATAAATGATGAGGCAGAGTAAAGAGATTTACAGCCAAACATCTTAGGGAACACCACAAATTGATATCTGAAGGATAAAATATTGCAATCTGACTTCCGCTTGAATTGGACATTTGTGTACCAATCAGTATTCCATTAGGTAATATTGCTATGGTATTCCAATTCTGGTATAAAAATATCTGCTTCTGACCTGATAATCCTGGTTCTAACTTCGTACGCTATGGCCAGCCAACTATCACTTTTTACAAAATCAGGCTCTTCGCCAACAACGGGGGCATCCCGCTCTCTAACAGCATAGGACTCTCACTCTCAGTCTATAGTTTTCGAAGTTTCTGAATCCATAAGCTCTTCTAGATATCATCTCCATTTTACTCATCTTGTTTTTTATTATCAGCTAATAACTTTTTTACTTCCCGATCAAAATCAGAAATGTAATTTTTATCCTGAATCGGCTTATATTTTGCATATTCTCCCAATGCTAATTCTTTAGCAACTTCATGAGAAACCTTGCCTGTATTGGTCAAAATCTCATATTCACTAAACTTCAAAAATGCATCTAGTTTTTTCTGCCAATCTTTCATCTTCATTACTTTCCCCCTTGCCGCTTGCATTTCAGCATAATCAAGGTACATATTGCCAATACGATCCAGGTGCTTCAATTCATCTTTATCTAAATAATTTTTAGCAATTACAATATCACCTGGCATGATTTTTCCTTCTGGAGATTTTCGCCAGGTTTTAAGTCCCATTTTATCCTTTTTACTATCAACTCTTTGCACAACAATCTCTGCCGCTGTCTTTCCTGTAATGGCAAAATGCAACTTATTCTGCACTGTCGCAAAAAACTCTTTGGTTTCTGGAGCATTGGGAGAGTAATCAAAAGAAGTAGCGTAAATATCAGTAATTTTTTGATAAATCATCCGCTCGCTGGTACGGATATCCTTAATCTCTTCATATAATTCGTCAAAGTAGCGGGTGCTGAATCGCGAACCATATTTCATTCTGTCACTATCAAGAGCATATCCCTTGTGAATATAGTTTTTCAAAATCTGAGTTGCCCAAATGCGAAACTCCCTACCTCTGTCAGAATTGACTCTGTAGCCAACCGCAATAATCGCCTCAAGGCTATAAAATTTGATTTTTCTCTTTATCTGCCTATTTCCTTCTTTTTGAACTACCGAGAAATCCTCGGAAGTTGTATTTTGATCCAGTTCTTTGTTTTGATAAATATTTTTGAGGTGCAAGGAAATATTATCAGCGCTACAAGCAAAAAGCTCTCCCATCACATTTTGATTGAGCCAAATGTTTTCTTCTGAATACATTACTTCTAGATGGATAGCTCCATCAGTAGACTGGTAAAAAACTACCTGGTTGTCAGGAATTTTCTTATTTTTCATAATCAATTTTGCTTAAATTTTCATATAT
>JAUWCR010000092.1 GCA_030609215.1 Actinomycetes bacterium
AAATGCCTGGAAGAATGGGAAATAACAAAATTACAATGCCTGGGACTGAAATAATGGATGTTGCAGAAGATCAAAATATAATTTTTGTTAAAGGAAGTGTTCCGGGATCAGCAGGAAATATGGTTTTTATAAAAATAATTAGTAAATAAATTTATTTTATTATAGGAGAATGTGATGGCAAGCCTTGATGTTTTAGATTTAAAAGGCAAGGAAATAGAAAAAATAAGTATCTCTAATGAAATAGTAAAACAAGAAAGTAATAATGAAATTCTTTATCAGGAAGTCAGGAGATATTTAGCATCTATCAGATCTGGAACTTCAAGCACCAAAGGAAGGAGCGAGGTTAGAGGCGGAGGGAAAAAACCATGGCGGCAGAAGGGTACTGGTAATGCCAGAGCAGGCACAATTAGATCTCCTATATGGAAAGGCGGAGGAATTGTATTTGGACCTAAACCAAGGAATTATTCGTTTAAATTGAATAAAAAAGTAATAAGAAAATCTAAATTTATAGCAATGTCAGAGAAGTTTAAGGAAAAGAAAATTATAGTACTTGATAAGTTAGCTTTTAAAAAGCCTAAGACAAAGAAGGCATATGAAATATTAGAAAAATTTGAGTTAATTGATAAGAAAGTGCTGGTAATTCTTGAAAATACAAGAGGGGACGAAGCTATATCTTTTAGGAATATTGAAAATGTTTTAGTAACCAGTGCAAAAAGTTTAAATACTTACAATATTTTGATTTCAGACTATCTGGTTTTTACTAAAAATTCACTAACTGAATTGGTCCGGGGGTTAACTAATGAAGGATCCTAGAGATATAATTTTGTCACCAATAGTTTCAGAGAAAAGTTATTCGATGGTTCGGGACAAGCGTTACTCTTTCTATATAGATATAAGAGCAAAAAAAAGTGAAGTAAAAAGAGCTATTGAACAAGTTTTTAATGTAAAAGTTTTAAAAATTAGTACAATAAATGTAAAACCTAAGCCTAAGAAGTTAGGAAGATCTATTGGAAAGAATTCCAGGAGAAAGAAAGCTGTTGTAACTATTGGCAAAAAGGATAAAATAGAATTCTTTGAATCAATTTAGGCAAACAATTGGGGGTAATAAATTTGGCTTTAAAAAAATATAAACCTACAACACCTGGCAGGAGGCTTGCAACAGTTTCAGATTATTCTGTTTTAACTAAGAAAAGACCTGAAAAACATTTAACAGTGTCTTTAAAAAGGAAAGCTGGCAGGAACAATGATGGCAGAATAACTATGAGGCATATTGGAGGAAGGCATAAAAGGTTATATAGAATTGTTGATTTTAAAAGAAGAAAGGATAATATACCTTCAATAGTTGAATCTATTGAGTACGATCCTAATAGAAGTGCAAGAATCGCTCTTTTGAAATATATGGATGGTGAAAGAAGATATATAATTGCTCCTACAAAGTTAAAGGTTGGGGATACGGTAATGTCAGGTGAAAAAGTGGATATAATGCCTGGAAATTGCCTGCCTTTAAAAAATATCCCTGTAGGGACTATTATTCATAATATCGAACTGAAAGAAGGCAAGGGTGCGGAACTGGTGAGATCTGCAGGAGGAGAAACCCAACTTTTAGCCAAGGAAGTGAGATATGCTCAAGTAAAATTGCCATCCGGGGAAGTTAGGATGGTAGGTATTAGATGCAGAGCATGTATTGGACAGGTTGGAAATACTGAACATGAAATAATAAAGTTGGGGAAAGCAGGAAGGAAAAGATGGCTTGGCGTAAGACCTACTGTTAGAGGAACGGCAATGAATCCTCATGACCATCCACATGGAGGTGGAGAAGGTAAAAATAAAACATCAGGAAGAGATCCAGTTACTCCCTGGGGCAAGCCAACTCTTGGTTATAAAACCAGGAAAAAAAATAAAGCAAGTGATAAATTTATTATAAAAAGAAGAAGCTGATGGAAGAGACTGATAATTCTAAAATTGGGATTTATAGTAAAAATTTTTAGTTAAGCATTTGTTTAAAGTATATTTGTTTTGAATTATATTGATTTAATGGAGGGTAAAAATGTCCAGGTCTTTAAAAAAAGGACCATATATTGATAACAAACTTTTTGAAAAAGTAAAAGGAATGAATGAATCAGGTACTAAAAAAATTATTAAAACATGGTCAAGGAGTTCAACCATATTTCCAGAGATGGTAGGTCATACGATTGCTGTACATGATGGCAGGAGACATATTCCTGTATTTATATCAGAAGCAATGGTAGGTCATAAATTGGGAGAGTTTGCTCAAACCAGGTCTATAAGACCCCATGTTTATAAAGGTAAGAGTGAAAAGACAACGATTGTGAAGTAATAAATAGGAAAGATATAAGATAAGAAGGATTACATTTTGGAAGTAAAAACAGTTGAAAAATATATAAGAATGTCACCAAGAAAAATAAAATATGTTATAGATTTGGTTAAAGACAGACCAGTGCAGGAAGCTGTAGATATATTATCCTTTACACCAAGAGCTGCAGCTACTGCTGTAAAAAAAGCTATACAGAGTGCTACTGCCAATGCTGTTGAAAATTTTAAAATGAATGAGGATGATTTGTTTATTTACGAGATATATGTAAATGAGGGTCCAACTTTAAAGAGATTTAAGCCCAGGGCGAGAGGAAGAGCAACTAGAATTAGAAAGAGAACCTCTCATATAACTGTATGTGTATCTAACGGAAAGGAAAAGGAGGCCTAGAAAAATGGGGCAAAAAGTTAATCCTAATGGTTTAAGATTAGGGATAAATAAAGGATGGCAATCCCGATGGTTTGCAACAAAAGATTACGCAAAACTGCTTAATGAAGATTTAAAAATAAGGAGAGTATTAACTGATCAATTATCTAATGCCGGCATTGCAAGAATAGAAATAGAAAGAACAGCTGAAGAAGTAAAGGTTGATGTATATACTTCCAAGCCAGGAATAGTTATTGGTAAAAGGGGTGCTAATATTAATGATGTTAAAGATATGTTACAGAAAGAGGTAAAGAGAGATATTCAATTGAATATAATAGAAGTTAAAAAACCTGAACTTATAGCAAAACTTGTAGCTGAAAATATTGCCGCCCAGTTAGAAGGAAGGGTTAGTTTTAGAAGGGCTATGAAGAAATCTGTGTCCTTTGCTTTAAAGGCTGGTGCTAAAGGTATCAGGGTCCAATGCTCTGGTAGATTAGGCGGGGCAGAAATGGCAAGGACAGAGTGGTATAGAGAAGGTAGAGTGCCGTTACATACTTTAAGAGCAGATATTGATTATGGATTTGCGGAGTCAAATACTACTTTTGGGAAAATTGGAGTAAAGGTTTGGATATATCTTGGAGATGTGATAATAGATAAAAATGAAATTGATGAGAAAAAGGGAACAGCTTAAATAAAAGAAAAAAGAAAGTTTCAAATTAGGAGATAATTATGGCAGCAATGTTAATGCCTAAGAGAGTAAAATATAGAAAAACCCAGAGGGGAAGAATGAAAGGTCTTGCGAAAGGTGAAAAAAAGCTTGTATTTGGAGAATATGGACTGCAGGCTTTGGAACCTGGGTGGGTAACAAGCAGACAAATTGAGGCTGCAAGAATTGCTTTAACGAGATTTATAAAAAGAGGCGGCAAGGTGTGGATAAATATCTTCCCGCACAAGCCTTATACCAAGAAGCCTGCTGAAACTAGAATGGGTGGAGGAAAAGGTGCGCCTGAACAGTGGGTGGCAGTTGTAAAGCCTGGTAAAATTATGTTTGAATTATCAGGAGTGAATACGAAGGTTGCAAAAGAGGCAATAAGGCTGGCTGCACAGAAAATTTCTATTAAAACAAAATTTGTTAGTGAGGAATAATATTGCTTTTTAGGTGGAAAAGATGAAAAAAAATGAGATAAGAGAAAAAACTAAAGAAGAGCTGGAAATGAAGTTAGCTGAGGTTAAAAAAAATCTCTTTTCATTAAAGTTTAAGAAATCGACAGGGCAATTAGAGAATTCTATGGCAATAAAAAAATTAAAGAAAGATATTGCGAGAATAAATACTTTAATAAGGGAAAAAGAGCTTGGTATAAATAAAAAAGCCAGCAAACAGAAAGCTGGAAGAAAATAATAAGGGAGGTTTTTTGGAAAGAGGAAAAAGAAAAGTAAAAGTTGGAATTGTAGTTAGCGACAAGATGGATAAAACTATTTCTGTTGCTGTTGAATCCTATCACAAACACCCTTTATATAAGAAAATTTTAAAGAAGATTAACAAGTTAAAAGCTCATGACCCCGAGGGCATTGGTAAATTAGGAGATGTAGTTAAAATAGTTGAGACTAGGCCTCTTAGTAAAACGAAGAGGTGGAGAATATTAGAAGTAATCAAGAAAGCGAAGTAGAGAAGAGTTTAAGATGATTCAAGCAGAAAGCAAAGTGAATGTGGCAGATAATACCGGAGCCAGGATTATTTTATGTATTAAGGTTCTTGGCGGATCAAGAAGGAGATATGCTCGTATTGGTGATATATTTACTGCTACTGTAAAAGTTGCCAATCCAGGCGGAGTTGTAAAAAAAAGTGATATTGTAAAGGCAGTACTGGTGAGATCGAAGAAAATTTACAGGAGAAGAGATGGATCGTATATTAGGTTTGATGAAAATGCTGCAGTTATTATAGATAATCAAAATAATCCCAAGGGGACAAGGATATTTGGACCTGTGGCAAGAGAACTTAGAGAGAAGAATTTCATGAAAATTGTATCTCTGTCACCTGAAGTAGTTTGAGACAAGTTTTAAATATGGGAGTTAGAGGATAATGTTAAAGGTAAAGAAGAATGATAAAGTCAGGGTAATTAGTGGTAAAGATAAAGGGAAAACCGGCAAGGTTTTAAGAATTGAGCCTGATAAAAATAAAATTTATATTGAAAGAATAAATATTATAAAGAAGCATACCAGAAAAAAAGGTCAGAATCAGCCCGGGGGCATTATAAGTAAAGAAGGACCTATTCATTTATCAAATATAAGAGTTATTTGCCCCAATTGTGGTAAACTTTCTCGTGTAGGTTTTGAGGTTAAAGATTCGGGTGAAAAAGTAAGAATATGTAGGAAATGCGGGCAGCAGATATAAAAGTATATTAAGAAGGTAATATTAAGGTGAAACAGACGAAGCTAAGATTAAAGGAACAATATGAAAAGGAAATAATTCCTCAAATTATGAAGGAATCTAATTATGGGAATATTATGAAAGTTCCAAAACTAACAAAAATAACTGTAAATATGGGAGTGGGATCTGCTCTACAAAATATTAAAGAGCTAGAATCTGCAGCCGATGATTTGGCTAAAATTACCGGGCAAAAGCCCATAATAACAAAAGCTAAGAAATCAATTGCTAGTTTCAAGCTTAGGGAAGGGAGTCCGATTGGCTGCATGGTAACTCTTAGAGGAAGTAGAATGTATGAGTTTTTAGATAGATTGTTAAGTATTGCTATTCCCAGGGTTAGGGATTTTCGAGGTCTTTCGAAAAAAAGTTTTGATGGGTGTGGCAATTATACTATTGGAATAAAGGAGCAATTGATATTCCCAGAGGTTAGCTATGACAATATTTTAAGTGTAAAAGGAATGAATATTACTATTAATACCACTGCGAAAAGTGATAAGGAAGCATTGAGTTTATTAGAAAAATTTGGATTTCCTTTTAAAAGACAAGAAAGCAGTGGCAAATAGGAGGATTTATTGGCAAAAAAATCACTAATAGAAAAGCAAAAAAAAGAGCCTAAATACAAGACAAGAAAATATAATAGGTGCAATAAATGTGGTAGAAGGAGAAGCTATTATGGAAAATTTGGTTTATGTAGAATTTGTCTGAGACAAATGGCTCATGAAGGAAAAATTCCTGGACTAAAAAAGTCCAGTTGGTAAAAAAGGAGGATAGATGTTTGTTACGGATCCCATTGCTGATATGTTGACTAGGATAAGAAATGCTATTAATGTAAAGATGAATAGTGTTAAAATTCCTTCTTCAA
>JAUWCR010000125.1 GCA_030609215.1 Actinomycetes bacterium
TTCAAACTTGGTATCAGCAATTATTATCCCCTTCCCTAATGCATGTTCAGATGCTTTTAGATATAATTCAATACTTTTTTCTTTTATATAATCAATTAATTTTGAACCAAAAATTTTTTTAGCTTTCTTTATAGTTATTCCCATATCATGGCCAGTATCTTCTTTAGTGGTAGGAGTAAATATAGCCTCAGGTAATTTTTCACACATTTTCAACTTAGCAGGCAGTTTTATATCTCCTATTTTCCCACTCTCTTTATATTCATTCCATCCTGAACCTGCCAGGTAACCCCTTACAACACATTCTATTGGAATAACTCTTGCTCTTTTTACTATAACTGACCTGTGTTTTAGAACATTTTTTTGTTTTTTTAGTATTTTTGGAAAATTATTTACATCAACCTCAATTAAATGATTTTTTATTACACTTTTTAAATAATCAAACCAAAAAATTGAAATTTTATTTAAAATTGCACCTTTTAAAGGAATTAAAGACTTTAGTATAAAATCAAAAGCTGAAATCCTATCAGTTGTAACTATTAGAATTTTATCATTAAAGGCAAACATCTCCCTTACTTTCCCACTTCTTAACTTCTTTACATTTTCAAGCTCTACATTTCCTATCACTTTCATTCTTTACCTTCCCGCATAATAATAAAAATTATATTTCCATAATCTAAATATGAAATTTATTAGTTAAACTCTTAAAAATATAATATATAATTTCTGCAATTCCTGCAATAATGCTGGGTTTTTAATTATCAGCATCTTTTAATACACTTATAAAAAGTAATTATTTCCCTGGTAGCACTTTCCAGTAAATTCCTGGAATTTTTAACAGCATTTTCTAATTTCATAGGCTTTTTTATAATAGAAAAATTTCCACAAAAGAGACTGGCATTTTTTCTATCAATTTCACCTCTACTTATAAAAACTGAACCATTTATAGTTATAACTGGAATATTATATTTTCTTGCCAGCATTGCTACACCATAAGAACTTTTCCCAAAAAAAGTCTGCTTATCCATTGCTCCTTCACCAGTAATCACAAGATCTACCTCTTTTATTTTTGATTCAAGGTCATTTGCCTCAATAATAATATCTGTACCCGGTCTCAACATTGCACCTAAAAAGGCATGTAGTCCTGCGCCTAATCCTCCGGCAGCACCTGCACCTTTTAAATTCGATATATCTTTTCCTAAATCTTTTTTAATTATTTTTGAAAAATTTATAAGTCCCAAATCTAATTTTTTAACCATTTCCTTATCAGCACCTTTTTGAGGAGAATATATATAAGCTGCACCATTCTTACCGGTTAAAGGATTATCGACATCACTTGCTACATTAAATTCAGTATTTGAAACTGCAGGATGAATATTACTCATATCTATTCTTTTTAATTTAAGTAACTGTCTTCCCCCAAAACCTAATAAATTACTGCAAGAATCGTAAAATTTAACACCTAAAGCCTGTGCCATTCCCATCCCTCCATCAGTAGTTGCACTGCCTCCTATACCTATTATCACTTTCCTGCACCCTATATCTAATGCCTTCTTTATAAGTTCTCCCGTCCCATATGTTGTTGTTTCCATAGGATTTCTTTTTTCTTTAGGTACCAATGCCAATCCAGAAGCAGAAGCCATCTCAATAATTGCAGTATCTCCCCCAATTATGCCAATTCTTGCTTTCACTTTTTCTCCCAATGGTCCTGTTACGTTGGATACAATATATTTACCTTTTTGACTTTCAACTAAAGTTTCTACAGTTCCTTCCCCGCCATCTGCCATTGGACTTACAACTACATCAATCCCACCATCAATTTTCTTTATTGCATCTTTTATTATGCTGCATACCTCTACAGCTGATAAGCTTCCTTTATATTTGTCTGAAGCAACCAAAATCTTGCTTTTCAATTACATCTCCTCTATGGTTAGATTCTTTATTTTTTTACAAATAATTCTTGCATACAATTATATTAAAATATCTATAAAGCTTATAAGTAATTTTAGTTAGCTGAGCACTGCTCCTTTTAATGCATTGGAACATATACAATTTCTTTTATCAGGAATCATTGGAATTGCTTTAAAAAGTAAATTTTTTAATTTTTCATTATTTTGATTAAAAATTTTAATTATTTCCTTAGTTGTTACAGGTTTAATTTCAGGTTGGTCCTCCAGACCAACATCATAATCTGTTATAAGTGATATGTTCACATAGCACATTTCTAGCTCTCTTGCCAGATAACACTCAGGATACTGAGTCATACTTATAACTTCCCATCCCTGATTTGAAAACCACCTGCTCTCAGATTTTGTACTGAATCTTGGTCCCTGTATAACAACTACTGTTCCTTTTTTGTGACAAACTATACCAAGTTCTTCAGCACACTCTGCTATTATTTTTCTAAGAACAGGACAGTATGGTTCTGCCATAGATATATGGGTTGTACTCGGGCCATCATAAAAAGTATCAATCCTTCCCTTTGTCCTATCCACAAATTGATCACATATTACAAACTGTCCAGGCTTTACATGGGGCTGAAGACTTCCAGATGCACATGGTCCAAAGATATACTTAACTCCCAATTCCTTCATGGCAAAAACATTTGCTCTATAATTAATTTTATGTGGCGGAAGTTCATGGTTCTTTCCATGCCTTGGTATAAAAGCAACTCTTACACCTTCCAGTTCGCCTATTATTATTTTACAAGATGGCTCACCGTATGGAGTAGTTATACTAATTTCTTCTTTTATCTTTAAAAATGAGTAAAATCCTGAACCACCAAATACTCCTACATCTGCTTTTGATATACCTTTCATGCTTTTCCTTTCATATATTATTATATAAAATGAACCTCAATATTATTTTTTTAAATAATTTATTATAGAATTAAAATCCTTTTTCTTTTAACAATTCTGTAAGCAATTTCTCAGGTCGAGCACCAAAATGGCTGACAATTTCTGCCGCAATAACACTCCCCATTCTACCACAAATTCCCAGACCTTTTCCCTTAATAAATCCATGTAAAAAGCCTGCAGCATAAAGATCGCCAGCTCCTGTTGTATCAACTAATTTTTTAACAGTATCTGCATTTATCCTGCAAACTTCATCCTTGTATATAATTACTGAACCTTTCCCTGATCTCGTTAGCGCAAAGATAATATTCCTTTTTTTACACTCCTCTACTGCATCCTCAAATGACTTCATTTTAAATAAAGATTTTATTTCATCCTCATTTGCAAAAAGAATATCAACATGATTCTCTACCAGCTCAAGAAAGCCTTCCCGGTGACGATCAACACATGAAGGATCTGATAAACTTAATGCTACTTTGCCATTATTTTCATGTGAAATCTTTATTGCTTTCATAAATGCTTTTTTTGCCTTCACTTTATCCCATAGATAACCCTCTAAATATATTATCTTTGACTCAGTTATAATTCCCTTATCAATATCACCAGATTCAATGGTCCCTGCTATCCCAAGATGAGTATTCATTGTCCTTTGAGCATCTGGTGTTGTTAGGACAATGCATCTTGCTGTAGGTAAATTACTTTCTACTTTTGATGTACTACAATATACTCCAATATTTTTTAGACTATTTTCAAATACATTCCCTAAAAAATCATTTCTAACTTTACCAATAAACGCTACAGAATTACCAAGCATTGCAAGACCAGCAATTGTATTTGCAGCTGACCCCCCAGATTCTTCTTTAACAGGTTCTATAGACTTATTAATTCTTTTAGCTTCGTGTTCATCAACCAATTTCATCATCCCTTTTTTTAGTTTGTGTCTGCTAAGAAAATCTTCATCAACGTTTGCCAAAATATCTACAATTGCGTTTCCAATACCAATAACATCATATTTTTTTACTGACATAATCTCCTTCAATTTTTTTCTAATAATATCTTATCAATATAACTTTGTAAAAATTTGTTTTTTAACTATAATTATTATTACTGTATAAATTAAAAGTGAATTTATTTTACCTTTATGCCTTATTTTTTCATTAATATCAAATTTACCAAAATTTTATTTTAAAGTTACACCAGGAAAGGAGAGTCTCATGCTAAAAATTATTGATGTTAAAACTAATCAAAGAATAGAACTAATAGACATTACTTCCAGGGTAAATGACCTCATCTTGAAATCAACAGTAAAAAATGGATTATGCTCCTTATTCGTTCCTCACACTACTGCAGGTGTTACTATTAATGAAAATGCTGATCCATCCGTAAAGGTGGATATTACTGGTAAATTTAATAGTTTGATACCAGCCAACGACAATTATACACACATCGAAGGAAATGCTGATTCTCATATAAAATCCACTATTGTAGGACAAACTACAAATTTAATAATAGATAACAGCAGGATAGTCCTTGGAACATGGCAGGGTATATTTTTTTGCGAATTTGATGGTCCAAGAAATAGAAAAGTTTATATAAAATTAATAAATGGATAATATGAATTTATTCAAACAATCTGATTTTAGCAATAAAGATATCACCCATGATACTCCCCTTGCAGATAGAATAAGGCCTATGCATTTAGATGAATTTGTTGGACAGAATCATTTGGTTGGAGAGAATAAAATACTTAAAAGAATAATAGAAGAAGATAAAATTTTTTCTATGATATTATGGGGCCCCCCAGGTTGTGGTAAAACTACGATTGCAAAAATTATTGCAAATAAAACAAAATGCAGGTTTATTTCTTTTTCTGCTGTAACAGCAGGAATAAAACAGGTAAAAGAAGTAATGGAAATAGCTAAATACGAAAAAAAAACAAGTAATATAAAAACAATACTTTTTATTGATGAAATACACAGGTTTAATAAAGC
>JAUWCR010000015.1 GCA_030609215.1 Actinomycetes bacterium
AAGTGCCTATTTATGAATTTAAGTGTAGTGATTGTAAGGAAATTTTTGAAATAAATAAAGGGCTGGATGGAGATGATAATATAATTTGCTCATACTGTGGGTCCAAGAATGTAAAAAGAATATTTTCTGCTACTAATTTTATTAACAGGGATGCTAATTATAATAGTGGGAGAACGTGTTGTGGGAGAGAAGAAAGATGCAGCAGGCCGCCTTGCAGTGATGATAATAAATGTATAAGGTAATTCTAAGAGTGTAACCATAAGTATGGTTCAGAGTTAGAGAAAAATAAGTATTTTAAAATTAAAAATCAATTGTAAAATTTGTAAGTGTTGCAGATAGTTATATCATTTTAACAAAAATATTCTAAAAATTTTATTTATTATAAAAAGATAATAAATATGAATATAGAGAGCTTGAACGAAGAAATAAGGAGTTGTAGCAAATGTAAATTATCAGATACTAGAATAAATGTACTTTGCGGGGAAGGTGATATTAATTCAAAGTTTATAATGGTTGCTCAGGCACCAGGAAAGGAGGAAGACAAGATAGGAAAAATGTTCATTGGTCCTTCAGGGAAAGTATTGAATGAATTACTGGAAATAATTGGCATTGACAGAGAAGAAATTTATATTACAAATCTAATAAAGTGTATGCTTCCAAAATATAGGAAGCCAAAGTCCAGGGAAATTGGAATCTGCAGTAATTATTTAGATAAAGAGATAGAAATTATAAATCCAAAAGTAGTAACTACATTGGGTTATTATGCATCAAAATATATACTAGAAAAGTTTAATATTACATTACCACTTAAAACTGAATTTCAGAAAATTTATGGGAGGGTGTTTTTAGCTGAAAATATAAAAATTCTACCCTTACAACATCCTGCAGCTATTTTATATGATAGTTCTATTAAAGAAGAAATGATAGTAAATTATCGCAAGATGGTAGTTCTTAATAGTGATTGTAAATGGTTTTTTATATGTCCTATGAAAAGATTTTACGAAGAAGGCAGATTGGATAAAAAATGGATCGAGCTATATTGCAAAGGAGATTGGGAAAGCTGTATCCGTTATAAAATGGAAGAAAGAGGAGAATCTCATCCAGATTGGATGCTTCCAGATGGAACTATTGATAAGAAATTGCATGAATAGTAAAAATGGATAAAATTTTTATAGTAAAATATTTAAAAAAAGATAATAGCTAAGGAAACAACTGAGGGTTTAAATCATTTATATAAAGTTATAAAATTATAAGCAAATACATGCTTTTCAAATGAGTAAGTTATTGATTGTAGTTGTTGTTATACTGATTTGTGTTATTGTAATAATAGGGATATTTTTTATTTTAAACTTAAGGCACGAGAAAGGTGAGGGTAGTATAGTTATGTTTAAAGATTTTGAGAAAAGTTCTGTAGTATCCAGTGAAAATTTAAACATCACAGTTATTTATGATAATAATCCATACAAAGAAGGGCTTGAAACTGCCTGGGGTTTTTCATGTATTGTAAAGGGAACAGAAAAGACTATTCTTTTTGATACAGGAGGCAATGGCCCAGTTTTAATGGAGAATATGGAAAGATTAAAAATTAATCCAGATGTTATTGATTTGGTTGTGCTATCTCATATTCATGGCGATCATGTTGGAGGGCTTTTTAGTTTTCTTGAGGAAAATAATAAGGCTGCGGTTTATGTACTAAGTAGCTTTCCAGAGAGTTTTAAGGGTGACATAGAAAAAAATGGTTCAAAAATAGTGGGAGTAAAAGATCCGCTAGAGCTTTGCGGTTGTGTTTATTCTACAGGAGAACTTGGAACATTTATAAAAGAGCAGTCTTTAATTATAAGAACAAATAAAGGGCTTATAGTAATAACAGGATGTGCACATCCAGGGATAGTAAAAATAGTAAGTAAGGCAAAAGACCTAACTGGTGGTGATGTTCTATTTGTTATGGGTGGTTTTCATTTGGGTGACAAGAGCAGGGAAGAGATAGAAGAGATTGTTTCAAATCTTAAAGATCTAGGGGTACGGTATGTTGGACCATGTCATTGTTCAGGAGATACTGCAAGGGAAATATTTGAAAAGGAATATGGGAAAAATTTTGTAAATATAGGTGTGGGAAAAGAAATAGATATGCTAGAATTGAATTAAAATATAGAATTAGGGAGGATATAATATGCCAATATATAGCTATGTTTGTGAGAATTGTGGGGAAAAGTTTGACTTATTTTTTGGAATTGGAGGAATGAAGGAAGAGCTTATTTGTAAAAAGTGCGGAAGCAAAAACATAAAAAGAAGCTTTTCTTCTTTTGGTGTTAAACAATCATCTGAAACAAATAAATCAAGTTCGGGAGATTATTGCCCAACTGGGACCTGCCCGTATACCTAGAAGTAGTGCAGCAGTAACTATTTGGAAAAATACATATTGTTAGCTACCATATATTGAAATTCATTTCCTTCTATTTCATTTGGCTTTGTATGCTTTATTAGATTTTTTAAGTTTTCAGCATCGTTTTTCATTTGTCTTGAAAGTAATATATCTATTGCTCCAGCTAAAGCTCCATTCCCAAACCTAACAAACTTACTTTTATCTGCTTCAGGTAATAGTCCAATAGCTATGGAATTATCTATATTCATATAATTTCCAAATGCTCCTGATAAATAAATTTTATTAACTTTATCAATATTTATTCCATAATATTTTATTAAAAGGTCTTGATCAGTTCGGAGTCCTGCTTTGGCTATTCCTAACTGGTTAATATCGTCCTGGGTAATATAAACATCATCAGTTAAATGAAAGTCTTTACTTATTCTTGCATTCCTGTTCATGATTCCACTTTGCAAGAGTTTGGCAAGTAAATCAATAACACCAGAACCACAAAAGCCTAATGGTGGTTTATTTCCAAGAGTTTCATACTCCATTTTATCATTTTCTATTTTAACTTTTGTTATTGCTCCTTCAATAGCACCAACGCCACAGCTAATTTGATATCCCTCATATGCTCCTCCTGCAGCGCATGACGCAGTAAGTATATTGTCTTTATTACCAATCACAACTTCTCCATTAGTACCAATGTCAATAATCATTGCTATTTTTTTACTTTTATATAATCTTGTTGCTATAATATCAGCAATACAATCTGCACCTGCATGTCCGCCAATTAACGGAGGTCCGTAGACAAATGCTTTAGGGTTAACGTCTAATCCTAATTTAAATGCTTTCATTGTTATAGAATTTTTACCTAAAGGTTCAAATGGAATTACTCCTAAATTGTGTACATTTTTACCAAAGAATATATCTCTCATAGTGCTATTACCAACAACCACTACATCATAGATTTTATCTGTAATTGATAATTTACTGATCCCTAATTTTTTTTCTAATTCTTTGAGACTGCTATTTATGCCATCTATTACTATTTTCTGTAATTCTTTTAGCCCATCTTTATTTTCTATTGTATATCCTATTCTTGAAATAACATCATTCCCATAAGCAATTTGTGGATTCTTACTGGCAATTGGATTACCAATATTTTCGCCTTTCTCTAAATCAACTATTTGCATTACTAAAGTTGTTGTGCCGACATCTATTGCTAGACCATAAATTTTACCCTGATATGTTCCCAGATTTTCACCAGTATTATAAAAAACCTTACCTTTACTGCTAAATACAGATGGGGCCAGTTCAACATCTGTTTTTATGGTATCTGTTAATATAGTGTATTTACCGAAACTGGAAATAAATATTCTAATGTCTTTAGTATCCTTAGTTACAATTGCCTGGCAAGCTAGCCTGTGATTTGGTTTAAGTTTTCCATATTTTAGAAATTTTTTTTCAATGTTACTTAATTTTGATAAAGACTCTTTTCCTTCATCAACCCTTACAATGTCTTTACAACATATTCCCTTACCTCCGCATTCAGAATCAATTTCTACTTTACCTATTTTTTTAATATGCTCCAATATACTTTTACCTACAATTAGATTTATTCCTTCTTTTCTACCCTTTGCATATTGAGGAAAAAACATTTTTGCCATTTTTTAAGGCCCTTCTTTAAGTTTACGAAAATAATAATTGGATATTTTGTAACAATATTATCATGAGCAGCTGTATTTGTGTAATTAAAGATACCAAATTGGTCTTAATGTAATCTAAAGATTTAATTTACGGTTAAATTTGATAATAGTATAATTATATCTATTAAGTAATTACGGGTATCGGTTATAAGTAGTATTTAGAATTAGTCTATGGCAAAAATTGAACCATTTGAAAAGTATACAGAAAGATATGAATATTGGTTTGAAAAGAATGAATATGCGTATCAATCTGAGATTAAAGCAATTAGAGAAATTTTACCGGATTTTAAAAAAGGTATTGAGATTGGTGTAGGAAGTGGAAGGTTTGCAAAACCTCTAGGTATAAAATTTGGGATAGATCCTTCAAATAAGATGAGAAATATTGCCAAGAGCAGAGGGATTTTAGTATTTAAAGGGACTGCGGAAGATCTACCATTTGATGATAATAGTTATGATCTAGTTTTAATGGTTACTACATTGTGCTTTCTAGATGATGTTGATTTAAGTTTCAAAGAAGTTTATAGAATATTAAAGCCAGATGGGTTCTTCATAAATGGGTTTGTGGATAAAGAGAGCAGGATAGGGAAAGTATATTATAAGTTTAAGGATAAAAATGTATTTTATAGGGGAGCAGTCTTTTTTTCTGTAAAAGAGGTATTATTTTATTTGAAGGAAGCAGGGTTTAAAAATTTTATGTTTAAGCAAACTATTTTTAGAACGCTTGATAAAATAAAAAAAGAAGAGCCGGTAAAAGATGGTTTTGGAGAAGGTTCTTTTGTGGCTATTAGGGTGCAGAAATAAGAAGTATTTTTTTGGGGTAGTTTGCAGTATTAAGGAAAAAATTAATAATATTTAAAATGAAGTATAGGGAGGTAAAGAAGATTTGATAGTTTTAAAAAGGAAAGGTAGGGATAATAAAAATGAATAAGGGAGGAGATGGTATTAACGAAGATAAGGAGTTAAGGAAAAATATATCAAATATTAAAAATAAATTTATTATTATAAGTGGAAAAGGTGGCGTAGGCAAAACAACTGTAGCAGTAAATTTAGCATACAGCTTAGCTATGAAGGGATATGATGTTGGCGTACTTGATGTGGATATCCATGGGCCAAATATTTGTAAAATGTTTGGAGTTGATAATAAAAGATTAACTAGCAGCAATTCCAAGATTAACCCTATCCAAATATTAGATAATTTAAAAATTATTAGCACAGCTTCACTAATAGAGACTCCCGATACTCCAGTGATATGGAGAGGACCATTAAAAATGAAGGTAATTAGCCAATTTTTAAGAGATGTTAATTGGGGCAAGTTAGATTATTTGATTATAGACGCGCCTCCTGGAACAGGAGACGAGCCTTTAAGTGTTGCACAACTTATTCCTGATCTTAATGGAGCAATAGTTGTTACAACTCCACAGGAAGTTGCAGTATTAGATTCAAGAAAGAGTATTCAATTTGCAAAAAAGCTAAACATTCCTTATATAGGAGTAATTGAGAATATGAGTGGTTTCGTTTGCCCATACTGCGGCAAGGAAATTAATCTGTTTAAAAAAGGTGGCGGAATAAAAGCAGCGGAAGAGCTGCATGTAGACTTTTTAGGTGATATTCCTTTTGAATTGGATATGGTAGAGTTGAGTGATAATGGCAAGGTATTTGTTAAATATAAAAAGAATTCTATTATATCAAAAAAAGTTAATAAGATTACTGAAGGAATTGAAGCTGTTGCAAATTCGAGTAATAAAAATAAAGGGGAGCCAAATGTCAAATAGATTATTAAAATGGGTAGCAAGAAAAAATATTGTTAAGCTAGTTTTAATTAATATCTTAGTAGGTGTTTTTATTATTTCTATTGCTTCATGCAGCCTGTTATATAGGGAATTAGCGGGTTCAGGAAATGTTATATCTGAAGATAGGGATGTAGAAGGATTTGATAAAGTTGAACTTACAGGAATAGGGAATTTAATTATCCAGCAGGGGAATGAGGAATCTTTAACTATAGAAGCTGAAGATAATTTAGTTTCCAATATTACTACCGAAGTATCTGGAAATAAGTTAACAATAAGTTTTGAAAGAGGGATTATGCTGGTTCCTACGAAACAATTAAACTATCATTTAACAGTGAAAGATTTAAACAGTATTTCTTTGTCAGGTGCTGGAGTTATAAACTGTCCTGATTTTAATACTGATAGTTTAAAAGTTAGCATAAGCGGTGCAGGGAGCATGGAAATTGCTGGCAGTGTAGGAAAACAGGACATAGTTTTAAGTGGTGCTGGCAGTTATCTTGCAAAAGATTTTATCAGTAAAGAATGTATAGTTAATATTAGGGGTGCTGGTAGTGCGACTGTTAATGTAACCGATAGTCTTGATGCTACTGTCACTGGAGTTGGAAGCATTAACTATCTAGGAGATCCAGATATAACTTTTAAAAGATTAGGTGTAGGCAATATAAATAATATTACTGAATAATAGTTTTACTGAATGAATAAACACCCAATACCTTTAACCTGTTCTGTATAATAAACTGGGCGCATTATATCCTAACCTATCTTAATATAGTTAGTCTTCTGCGCCCAGCTATATTAGAAATTCTGAACCTGAAATTGAAAATAATTGCTGCTGTTCTACTCGTTAAATTCTATTGTGATGTCAGCTTTTATATTTATTGAGTCCACATTTTCGAGGCGGTTTTTAAATCTACCGAACCTTTCAGATTCCAGGAATCTATGATCGTGATTTTTAGAAAATGGTCCTTTATTAAATAGAGATCTTTTTATTTTAAAAATTCCTCCTTTTTTAAAAGTACCGCATTCTTCACTGTCTTGCAAACTTTCATTCCATGCAGTCCTGTCGTGCAACCTCTTCCCAACAAGCCTGTCTGATGTTGCCGCTCTTAAACCAAATGTACCTGCTCCAATTAAAAGAACTGCTGATAGAGCTATTGCTGTTATCATGGACCATTGGAATTTTTTTATTCCAAAAATTATCCAGAAAGCTACAGCTCCTAGAAAAAAGATTGCCAGAACTACGATTCCTATGATAGTAATAGGCAGTAAAGTCATTTTTTTCTCCTTTCATCTTATAAATTAAATTTTGTTTCAAGGATATTTACTTTATCTAGAGTGCATCCTTTAAGCTTTATAGCTTTTCATAAATAATATAATAAAATAATGAAGAAAAAATGGAGACATAGGAGTGTTTTTAAATATTTTAATAAGTTTTATAATTGGTGGTGTTTTGTGTCTTTACCAGTGTTTGTTTTGGCTTTAAATAAAGGTAAAGTTACTTTAAAAGTTACAACTTTATTTTGTTTATCAAGCTGTACAGTTATTTTCCCCTTGTGATTTTCAATAATTTTTTTACAGATTGAAAGACCAAGGCCATAGCCTTTAATTCTATAGCTGCTGGCACCTTTTACTTTATAAAATCTATCAAATATATGAGGGATATCTTCTTTTTTTATAAAGCTGCTTTCATTTTTAATCTCAAAAAATAAATTACTTTTTTTACTATCAATATATGTTTTTATTTCTAATTCCTTATTTTGTTCGCTGTACTTTATTGCGTTATCTATTAAATTAAATACAAATTGTTCAACTTGTGTCTTTATTCCTAAAATATTTGTATGTCCTTTATAATTTGTTTTTGATATAAGATTCTTTGAATCAATTTTATTTCTGAACAAGGCAAGTACTTTTTGTATAATTTTCTTAATATCTACTTGTTCAAATTGGTTCTGCTTACTTATATCTTCAAGGCTTGATAATAAAAGCAAATCATCTGTGATTTTTGAAAGCCTTATGATCTCATTATTTATCAGTTGGAGTGTTTCCTCGTATTCTCTTTTAGTTATGTTTTTATTTAGTTTCAGTACATCAATTTTTGTTTTTATAATTGTAAGTGGCGTATTTAATTCGTGGGATGCATTTTGTATAAACTGTTTTTGCTGATTGAATGAATTTTCTATCTTGTCGAGCATCGAGTCAAAAGTTTTGGCCATTTTTGATATTGCATCATTGCCTTTTAAATTCAACCTTATATGCAGTTTCTTTTCATCTATTTCTTTAACGTTATTAGTTATAGTATTAATTTGGTTAAGTGATCTTCTTAAAAAGAGAAATCCGCCTGATGTTGAGACTATAATTATAAGCAGAACACCTCCTGAGATTATAGAAAATACTCTCCAAAGCAGACCGGCAGTTAGAATGGCTATAGGTGGGAAAAATCTAAATCCTTTTTCCCTGCGGTTTATTTCTGCAATCCTATCTACTATTGCTCGACCAATTTCAGGATTATCCCTGAGAGAATGTATAAATTTTTCTTCTCTTAAGTTAAACCTAAATACAGTAAATATCAGGGAACCATATAGGATAAAAGCAATTATTATTATAACGATGAACCATAAAGTTATTTTTACTTTAAGTGATGATTTCAATTGAATTGCCTTATTATAAATATTAATAATTTTTTTAAATTCAAATTTTCCTTGTTTATTCTTTTATTTATCATCTTTTATCCTGTAGCCAGAACCATAAACTGCTTCTATTGTGGAATTTCTCTTTCCTAATTTTCTACGCAGATTCTTTATATGAGTATCGACAACATTAGTAAAGATATCTACATTCCTGTCCCAGGCATGCTCCAAAATCTGATTTCGGCTTAATACCTGTCCCTTATTTCTAAGAAAATATTCTAAGATCATAAACTCCTTTTTTGTAAGTTTTATCTCTTTTGATCCAATAAATACCTTTTCTTTATCAAGATAAAGTTTTATACAAGAAGTATATAATATATTTTCTTTATTTTCTGAGGTTCTTCTGATCAGCGCTCTTATTCTTGCAAGAAGTTCAGAAAATTCAAATGGCTTAGTAAGATAATCATCTGCACCATGATTTAATCCACTTACAATATCATCAATCTGTTTTTTAGCTGTTAACATTAGAATGTAAGTATCAATTTTATCTTTTCTTAATTTTTGACAGATCTCTTCACCCTGGATGTCAGGTAACATTAAATCTAAAATTATGACATCATACTCAAACTGCTGAGCGAGCAAGTAGCCATCTTTTCCATTATATGCCGTATCAACACTGAATTTGCGTTGCTCGAGGCCTTTTTTTAAGCTGTCTGCAATTAATTTTTCATCTTCAATAATTAATATTTTCATTTTTAACGCTTTTTTTGACTAAAGCTATATTTTATATAACAGATTGATTTATAAAAAGTCAAATATATTTACTTTTTCATTCATGTCTAAGTGACTCAATTGGATTAAGCCTTGCTGCTCGCATTGCAGGAAAAATCCCGAATACCAGTCCTATTATAGTTGAAAAAGACAGGGCCAGGACTATAGGGAAAGCTGTAATAACAGAAGTGAGTGTAGTAAAATTATTTAATGCTTCGGTTAATAAAACTGCAAATACGATTCCTAAAAAACCACCGGCAATACTTAAAACAACACTTTCAGTTAAGAATTGAATCAGTATATCTTTGTTTTTTGCTCCTATTGCTTTTCTAATGCCAATTTCTCTTGTTCTCTCAGTAACAGACACGAACATTATATTCATAATACCGATTCCACCGACGAGTAGTGAAATAGCAGCAATACTTGAGAGAGTGATTGAAAGAATATCTGTCACAGAGCTTACCATGTCAATCAGTATAGTCGAACTTAAAATTTCAAAATCATTACTCTCACCTGTCAGTATGTTGTGCTGCTTCCTCAGTATATTTTTAATTTCATTACTGGCTTTATCTATTAAATCTTCATTTTCAACTTCAGCCATTATATTATCAACAGTATCAATTCCATAAAGCTTGTTCTGTGCAGTTGTAATCGGGATGTAAACTGTATTATCCTGATCAATACCCATTATATTTGACCCCATGGATTCCAATGTACCTATAACTGTGAAGTTTTTCCCATCTATTTTTATTATTTCTCCAATTGGGTTAATCCTTCCAAAAAAGTCTTCAATTATTGTTTGACCCAAAACTACAACGTTTGAAGAATTTGCTACATCACTGGAGCTGAAAAAAATACCTTTACTGATTTCATAATTTTTAAGATCTGTATAATTTTCTGTTGAGGCAGTTACTAGAATTTGAGAGCTGCCTCCCAAATATGATACAGTTGACATTTTTAATATGATTGGTGAAGTTTCTGTTATTAACGTAGATTCTCTTTTTAAAGCTTCATAATCATCTAGATATAGATCTCCCTCAACAACTTGATCTTCCTCAATTCCTACCATTGCTTTTCCAAAGCCCCCTCCTCCTGGTCTCATTTGTTGTACTTCTTTACTGCCAGGAGTTATTGAAATTATATTAGTACCTACACTTTGTATATCTTCAAGAATTGATTGCTCAGCGCCTGTACCAACTGCCATAACTGCTACCACAGCTCCAACACCAATAATAATACCAAGCATGGTAAGAAAGGAGCGAAGCTTATTTACAGCAAGTGACTGAAATGCAATCTTTATGTTTTCTGCCAGTCTTCTCATAATGTCTGTCCATTTTGTGTATTATTACCTATCTTATCTTCAAGCCTGGGCATATTTTTAAGCCTTTTAATTGCATCTATCGGACTGTCTATTCTCTCCTCATTTGGTATAATCCCGTCCTTTAGATATATGACTCTGTCTGTATGCCTTGCTATGCTAAGCTCATGTGTTACAAGCAGTATTGTCTTGCCTTCTCTGTTTAGCTTTTGAAATATAGCAATTATCTCTTCTCCTGTTACTGAATCTAAGTTTCCCGTAGGCTCATCAGCTAAAATTATTGTTGGATCATTTACCAGTGCCCTTGCTATGGCTACCCTCTGCCTCTGTCCTCCTGAGAGCTCTGATGGCCTGTGTTTTTCCCATCCTATAAGTCCAACTGAGTCAAGTGCACGAATTATCCTGTCCTTTCTACCCTTTCTATCTCCTCCCTTAGAGTATATTAGGGGGAGCTCTACGTTACAGACTGCATTGGCTCTGGTCAGCAGATTAAATGTCTGAAATACAAATCCTATCTTGCTGTTTCTAATTTCAGCAAGGCTGTTATCGTCTAGCTTTGATACATCTACTCCTTCTAAGTGATAGGTTCCTGATGTTGGAATGTCAAGGCATCCTATTATATTCATAAGGGTAGATTTACCTGAGCCTGATGGGCCCATTATGGATACAAATTCACCTTCAGCTACCTTAAGGTTTGTACCCCGCAGAGCCTTAATCTCTATATTTCCTATCCTGTATATCTTGGTTAGCTCTTTTATGTCTATTATGCTTTTGTTCATGGTTGTTGGTA